>JBCCOF010000035.1:0-21889 GCA_039025455.1 Pseudomonadota bacterium
AATGCCGCCTAGGCGCGGACAGAAATTTGTCCGAACGGGGATCACTATGAAGAGCTTTTCCGCAATCACCGCAATCGCCGCATTGCTGGCCGTAAGCGCGTGCAGCGGCGCAGAGGAACCGACCGGCGATCAAGCCGAGGATTTTGCCGCTCGCATAGGGTCGAACGACGGCAAGGATCAGCCGGTCGCCCAAGGCACTGTCGCCCCAACAATGCAGGAAGAAAAACCCGGCGCCGCCCCCGGCCCTTTCACTCCGGGCACGCAAACCGATCCCGACTCCGCCTGCGGTGCCAATCTGGTCGGCGAGTTTATCGGACAGCAGGCCGACGATGCCACCCGCGTTGCGGTTCAAAAAGCGGCAACCGGGGCGAGCGAGGTGCGTTTTATCGGGGCTGGCAACAGCACCTTTATCAATCCTGATCCGACCAACCCGCGGCTCAACCTGATGCTTGATGCCAACCAGATCATCCGCGACGCGCGCTGCGGTTAGAAAAGCAAAACACCCGCCGGGCCAAGGGGCGCGACGGGGGTCTTTGATGGGGCCTGAGCCCGAACAGGTTTACTGGTTCGTGAAGTGCTCGTCCGGCGAGTGGGTCGGATAGTTTGTGTCCGCGCTTGCGATGAAGCCGGGCTTGTCTTCCTGCCACTTCTTCTGAACATCGTCGTTGTAGTTCAGATAGAGCGTACCATCGACGATCTCGTAGACGTTGGGATCACCTTCGGCCAAGCGGTCATTCGCACCAATGGCCCAAGCGCAATAGCCGCCATAGGCCGGAGCGTATTTGGCCGGGTCAGCAACGAAGGCTTTTGCGTTGTCTTCGCTGGCGAATTGATAGTCGTAGCCCTGATAACGCACGGTGTAATCCGCCGAACCTTCAACCGGCACGCCATCGTCAACGAAGTAGCTGACCACATCAAAACCGCGCACGGCCAGAGTGTCGCCTTGGTTCAGCGTGTAGATCGGACCGGTCGGGTCGCCGCCGAGATCGGCATAGAGTTCGGTTTCGGTTTCAGCAGCCGCTTCGGTGGTGGTTTCACCAGCCGAGTCAGCTTCGGTAGCCGGGGCGCCGCAAGCAGCGACAGTGGCCATAAGGGCGATTGCAAAAAGTGACTTCTTCATGGATTTTCCTCCTAAGTGGGTTTCGGCCAGCAGCCTGAACGCTGGCCTCACACCGCAGTTCGCCGATCCCTGTCCAATGGTTACACAGAAATTTTTGGTAGGTGAATTTTCTGCGCATTTTTCTTCCATACGCCCGAACCCGCCTTGCGCCCCGCCGCATTATCGGCGAAGGCTTGGGTTGTAATGCGAAGCAACGGCCTCCTTCTACGACTTATGCGCCCTTGGGCGTAGACGGCGGCGTGCGAGTGGACGCGGCCTGACGCTCAAGGGAACCGCCGCCAGTCAGCCACCGAAATTTCGCAGCGAGCTTCTGTCCATGTCCATGCTCACCGACCCTTCCCGCAAATACCGCGCCTTTCCCCAGATCGACTTGCCCAACCGGCAATGGCCCTCGCGCACGATCACAAAACCGCCGCGCTGGCTTTCGACCGATCTTCGCGACGGAAACCAGTCAATCATCGACCCGATGGACGGGGTGAAGAAGCGCCGCTTTTTCGACCTGCTTGTCGAAGTGGGCGTGAAAGAGATTGAGATCGGCTTCCCCAGCGCTGGCGCGACCGAGTTCGATTTCATCTCCGACCTCGTGCAATCGGGCGCGATCCCCGATGATGTGACCGTGCAAGTCCTCACCCAGTCGCGCGAGGACCTGATCCGCACCTCGTTCGAAAGCTTGGGCGGCGCGCGTACGGCCATTGTCCATCTCTACAACGCCGTTTCACCCGCATGGCGCGATATCGTGTTCCGCATGTCGAAAGAGGAAGTGCGCGCCATCGCGGTTGCCGGTGCAAAGGTGATGCGCGACGAAGCGGCCAGACGTCCGGACACCGAGTGGCATTTCCAATATTCGCCCGAGACCTTCTCCACCGCCGAGATCGATTTTAGCATTGAGGTCTGCGCCGCGGTTATGGAAGTGCTCGCGCCGACGCCCGATCATCCGATCATTCTCAACCTGCCCGCCACGGTCGAGGCAGCCACGCCCAACATCTACGCCGACCAGATCGAGTATTTCTGCGACAACCTGCCCAACCGCGACAGCGCCGTCATCTCGCTGCACACCCACAATGATCGCGGCACGGGCGTTGCCGCCGCCGAACTTGGCATGATGGCAGGCGCTGACCGGGTTGAGGGCTGTTTGTTCGGCAATGGCGAGCGGACGGGCAATTGCTGCCTCGTGACCCTCGCGCTCAATATGTACACGCAGGGGATCGATCCGGGCCTCGATTTCTCGGACATCGACCGCGTCATCGAAACGGTCGAATATTGCAACGACCTGCCGGTGCATCAGCGGCACCCCTATGGCGGCGAACTGGTCTTTACGGCCTTCTCCGGCTCGCATCAGGACGCGATCAAGAAAGGCTTCGAAGCGCGCGAAGAGCAGAATGACGAGGGCTGGCGCGTCCCTTACCTTCCTATCGATCCCGCTGATCTGGGCCGCGATTACGAAGCGGTCATCCGCGTCAATTCACAAAGCGGCAAAGGCGGCTTTGCATGGGTGCTGGAGCAGGATCAGGGCCTAAAACTGCCCAAGAAGATGCAGGCCGACTTCTCCAAGGCGGTGCAGCGCCTCGCCGACGAACTGGGGCGCGAATTGAACGCCGCCGACATCTGGGACGCGTTTCAGCGCACCTATCATGTGCAAACGCAAGACAAGCATTTCCAGCTGGTCGATTACGAGGAAAGCCGCGCAGCGGACGGCACGCGGCTGTTCGCGGGCAAGATCGCGGTGGACGGCGGAGAGCAAAGCGTGTCAGGGCGCGGCAACGGGCTGATCTCAAGTGTTGTGACCACTCTCGAAGACGCATTCGATCTTGATATCAAAGTGCTCGATTATTCCGAGCACGCGCTTGGCACAGGCCGGGATGCGCGTGCAGCCGCTTATCTGATGTGCCAATCCGGCGACCGGATTATCTGGGGCTGCGGCATTGACGAAGACGTTGCGACCGCCAGCGTGCGCGCGGTGTTGAGCGCGGCCAATTCGGTGGTGCAGGCAGGCTGAGGCAGCGCGAAAGGAGCCTTGCGATGCGCCAACAGGCCTCGTTTGCTGCACTCTTAACAGCGGCACTGCTCGCTCTATCGGGATGCGGCGATCCTACCCTCGATCCGCAATTTGCAGAGCAATTAAGTGCCGCTAAGCCCGATGAGGTCGGCTCGCTCATTGAAAGCGAAGCCAAGCGGCTTGACGTTACCGCGATGAACATCGCGATAGTCGATGGCGATGGCCCCGCGCAGGTCTACCATTTCGGGCGCGCAAAGCCGGGTGGGCTGATGCAGGTGGCCAGCCTCTCCAAGACGGTGGCCGCAGCGGTAATCCTAACCCATGCACAGCGGCAATCGGTCGGGCTTGACGATGATATCCGCACACAAGTGACCTCGGTCGATATCGCGGCACTCGAAGGCGGCAACCGGCCCGTCACCCTGCGCCAATTGCTCTCCCACACCACCGGTTCCTCGCAATCCGGCTATCCCGGCTATCCGCGAGGCTATGATTTTCCAAACGCTGCCGAGGTCGTCGACAATCCGCCGCGTTTCTTTGAAAGCGCACTCGTGTTCGACGGTGAGCCGGGCGAATTCCGCTATTCGGGCGGCGGATATATGATCGCGCAATTGTGGGCCGAAGACACGTCCGGCAAAGCCTTCGAACACCTCGCGCGTGAATTGGTGTTCGAGCCGCTCGGCATGGAGAAAAGCACCTTTGCCCAGCCCATCGACCCCGAAGCCATTGCGCCTTTGCAGATCATCGGAGCCGATGCCGGTCTCAGCCTGTTCCAAGGTGTATTTGCTGCCGTGGAGGACAGTTGGCATGTCTATCCCGAGCAGGCCGCAGCGGGGCTGTGGACCACGGCGACCGATTACGCGATATTTGCAAGCGCGCTGCTTCAAGCGGCGGAGGGAAACTCGGACGCGATCCCTCAAGCGGTCGCGCGCGCGATGATCACAAAACAGGCCGACATGGGCGAAGGACGGGCCTATGGCCTTGGCACAATGCTCCGCTTCGCCGGTAATGGCGCTCTGAAAAGCGTGTCGCATACCGGCGCCAACACAGGCTACCGCGCTTATTTTGCGGCCCGACCGGCATCGCGCGAATTTTCGCAGCGGATCGTCGTATCAATCGCCAACACAACCAGCGGCGAGAGCCTGAACGCGGCGATTGTTGATGCGCTGCTCGAGAAATAGCGTTGGCGTAGCGAATGCGCTGGCAACCACCACCTGATCACATTTATTGCGAATTATTCGCAATAATATTGACCCGGAGCCCGAAAGGCTGCACGATTGGCCGCTCGGGAGGTCAATATGCTCAAAAAAGTTGGATTTGCGCTTCTATACGGGGTCTTCATCGCTTTGGTGGTTGCGGCCCTGTGGCGTTGGCAGGCCAATGGCTGGGGTACCTTCGTTTGGATCGCAACGATGTTCGCGATCATGTTCATCCGCGCACCGCACCAGAAGGTCTATGACCGCAACGAAACGGTCGAAAAGCAAAGCGCGCAGACCGAAAAGTTCCTGTTGGTGATGGTGAGTTTGGGAATGGGTAACCTCCCTCTAATTCACCTTGCGACAGGCCTGCTTGGCTTTGCCGATTACACGCTGCCGCATTGGGCAACCGCCATTGGCGCGGTGCTGACTGTATCAGGCCTTTATCTGTTCTGGCGCAGTCATGCCGACCTTGGCCGGAACTGGAGCCCGACCACCGAAATTCACAGCGAGCAAAAGCTGATAACCGAGGGGATTTATCGAAGCATCCGCCACCCGATGTACACCTCTTTGTGGCTGCTCACTGTGGCTCAGCCATTGGTGATACACAACTGGCTGATGGGCTTCTCAGGCCCGTTGGCCTTTGGCATTCTCTACTTTGTTCGCGTTCCTTACGAGGAAGGCATGATGCGCAAACAGTTCGGTACGGACTATGATGATTATTGCGCAGCGACAGGCCGGTTGATCCCTCGCCTGGGATAAGGGAAACAGCACCATGGCGATACGCAAACCCATCCCGAAGCAGGCTTTCGAGGTGCTGCAATATTGGTTCCTCGAATTGCAGCCTGCGGATTGGTTTTCATCATCAAGCGAAATCGACGCGGAAATTGCCTCACGCTTTGCAAAAACCCTTGATGAAGCAGCCGCAGGCACGCTCGATCATTGGGCCGAGACACCGCAGGGTTTGCTGGCTCTCGTCATCGTGCTCGATCAGTTTTCGCGCAATATCCATCGCGGAAGCGGTGAAGCCTTTGCCAATGACGCCAAGGCGCAGGCTCTGACGCTTCAAGCCATTGAGACTGGTGCGGATGCCAAGCTCGGGATGAATGAGCGGCACTTTTTGTACATGCCGCTTATGCATGCAGAAGACCTGAAAATGCAGGATATGGGCATCGCCAAATATGAAAGTCTCGCCGAAACGGCAGCCGGGGTAACCGGCTTTTGCGTGCACCACCGCGACATCATCGCGCAGTTCGGGCGCTTTCCCTATCGCAATGCGGCGCTTAACCGCGCGTCCTCCGCCGAAGAGCAGGCCTTTCTGGACAAGGAAGGCAATCCCTTCGCTTAAGCTGCTTGGCAAAGCAGCCCGAGGCAATCACTTGTGCAGGGTTCGTCGCAGTGGCTCTGTGCGGGCGATCAGCCCGGCAGATTGCGTGGTCACCGGTTAATCGGCCGCCTCGGTCCGGGCTTGAATCCGTTCCAAGTGGCGCCGCGCTTCGGGCAGGCCATAGACATAAGGTAGATCAATCGTGAGCGGGTTGCAGCGCTTTTGGTATTCGTCCCAGACGCATGTGTGCAACGGGCCGCCACTTGTTCGGGATGCTTGCTTGTAAAGCTTTGCGGCTTTCACAAGATCGCGCTCAACGCCCCGCCCCGTCTCGAACCGTCTGCCCAGTTCCAGCTGAGCGTGCTTGTTTCCCGAAAACGACGCCAGCGCGAGCGAGTTGAGGGGGATGATACTGCACGGAAGCGAACGCTCAGAATAGGGATCGGTGCATGATCCCGTACCGGCTGGCAGGATTTGCCTTGCCAGGTTCAAGACCCTGCGTTCTTGATCTGACGGAGGACCGCTGGTGGAAATGCCCATGTACTGGCTCGGGACACAGCCAGACAGCGCGGCGGCAACGAGGATGAGCCATCGTTTCATTGTTCGAATCTGCTGCGGTGCCGATCAAATGGCAAGGCTCTTGTATCGAAGGCGGCGGCGAAATTTCCTACCCGCAGGCCGGGTGGTAAATCCGTTGGCATGGCCTGCTTCGACCTCTTCGCTCACCTATCTGCAACCGTCCGCTTTGCTTGGATACGGTTTTTTGCTCCAAGACCGTGTAACACGTGGTCCATGTCTCGACTAAGGTGCTGGAAACGCCCAATGTTGGAAACAAGAGCAAAATCAAGCGAAGGAGAGCGCTGATATGACGACCGAGGCAATCCTCGAACCCGATCTGCCGATCATCGACCCGCATCATCACCTGTGGGACCTGCGGCCGATGCTCCCGATGTTCCCCGAGCCGAGGCACCGCTTTATCGAAACACTGGTGCCGGTGGCGCACTACACCTTCGACCAGTTCAACGCGGAGGTAACGACAAGCGGCCACAACGTCATCGGCACCGTCTTCATGGAATGCGGCGCGTTCTACAATGCGGGCTATGGCGAAGCGCTCAAGGTCGTGGGCGAGGTTGAGTTCGTCGATGGCGTTGCGGCGCAGTCTGCCAGCGGCCTCTATGGCGATGCCCGGCTGTGTGCGGGCATCGTGGGCCATGCGGACCTGCTGCAAGGCGCAGCGGCGGGTGAGGTGCTCGACGCACTGCAATCGGCTTCTGCGCGGTTTCGCGGTATCCGTTACCAAGGCGCATGGGATGCTGACCCCGAGGTGCTCGGCCCGCCCTTCCACGCGCCCGAGGGGCTGTATCGCGACGCGACGTTCCGCGAAGGCTTCGCCGAACTGGGCAAGCGCGGCATGAGCTTCGATGCGTGGATATTGGAACCGCAAATCGGCGACGTGATCGACCTTGCGCGCGCCTTTCCCGATACGCCCATCTGTCTCGACCACTGTGGCACACCACTCGGCAATGCGAGCTATGAGGGTAAGCTAGGGGAGCGCTTTGACACTTGGCGCGAGTCGATCCGCGAGCTGGGCCAGTGCGAGAACGTCATGGTCAAACTGGGCGGACTGGCGATGCACAATTGCGCCATGCCAGAGGAAGGGCCAGCAGCGGGCGTTGGCTCTGAAGAACTGGCCAAGCTCTGGAAGCCTTACATCGAAACCTGCATCGAAGCATTTGGCACAGATCGCGCCATGTTTGAAAGCAACTATCCGGTCGATCGCTGGGGCGCGACCTACCCGGTTTTGTGGAATGCGTTCAAGCGGGTCACCGCCGATGCAAGCGCCGATGAGAAGACGGCGCTCTATTCGGGGAACGCTGCGCGCTTCTACCGCGTTGAAGACCTGCTTGCCTGACCGCAAAACGGTCTCTAAGCGAAACTGAAAATCTGCTATTCAGACGGAGACCACCCTTATGCCCCTTCCCGCTCCCTTCGACCGCATGCGCCTGCCGCTTATCGGATCTCCGCTCTTCATCGTATCGGGACCAGAGCTGGTAATTGCGCAATGCAAGGCGGGGATCGTCGGCAGCTTTCCGGCGCTGAATGCGCGCCCGCAGACGCTGCTCGATGAGTGGCTGCACCAGATCACCGAGGAGCTCGCCAAGCACAATCGCGAAAACCCTGATCGCCCGGCTGCTCCCTATGCGGTGAACCAGATCGTTCACAAGTCGAACGACCGCGTGATGCAGGACATGGCGACGTGCGAGAAATGGCAGGTGCCGCTGGTCATCACGTCGCTCGGTGCGCGGACCGAGATCTTCGATGCTGTGCGCAATTGGGGCGGGATCACGATGCATGACGTGATCAACAACCGCTTTGCCAACAAGGCTATCGAGAAGGGGGCGGATGGGCTTATCCCAGTCGCCGCTGGCGCTGGCGGCCATGCGGGTACACAGTCACCCTTCGCCTTGATGCGCGAGATTCGCGAGTGGTTCGATGGTCTCGTCGCGCTATCCGGCTCCATCGCGCACGGTTCGTCGATCCTTGCGGCTCAAGCGATGGGTGCTGACTTCGGCTATGCGGGCAGCGCCTTCATCGCCACCGAAGAAGCGAACGCCGACCAGGGATACAAGCAGGGCATCGTCGATGGCTCTGCCGAAGGCATCGTCTACTCGAACCTGTTCACAGGCGTTCACGGTAACTACCTGCGCTCCTCAATCGAGAATGCAGGTCTCGATCCCGACAATCTGCCGACAAGCGATCCGTCGAAGATGAACTTCGGAAGCGGTGGCAACACCAAGGCCAAGGCTTGGAAAGACATCTGGGGTTCGGGCCAAGGGATCTGCGCGGTCAAAACCGTTGGCACTGTCGAGGACATGGTTGCCCGCATGGAAAGCGAGTATCACGCGGCCAAAGCGGAACTGCTGGCAAACAGCAATTACACGTCTTGGACCGCTTTGGCCGAGGCAGCCGAATAGCGCTTCAGGTAGCCTTCCATAGAGCTTCAGCCATCGCATCAAGATCGCCGAAGTCGAAACCGGTGCCAAGCGGGTCTTTGCGATTCAGGATCAGGCGGCGGCGCTGATTGAGCAGCCGCCGCCGGAGCGCCGATTGGAGCAACCGAAGCCGCATCAAAGCTTCGATCAATGCCCGCTCGGGTTCACTGAATCGTTGCTGCGACCAATTGCTCTCAATGCCGCCAACCCGTTCGATGACCAGCTCATTGTAGTGTCTGTGTGGCCCGCGATGCAGCGGCATTCCTGTCCGCAACGTCGCTTCCTCGGTGGCAGGCAGCAGCAGACCGTTAGCGCGGAAATCATCGAAACCGACCTGTGATCGACCAATCTCGCCAAACATCGTCCCAAAGCAACGCCGCCCAAGCAATTGTCGCGGAAGCAAATGGTGCCGTTGGAGGCCTGGATCATGATCCGGCGAACCGCGCCGGTTGACGGTGCGAAAGGGTATGTGCGCACGGCTGCTATTTGTGACGCAGTTGCTGGAGGCCACCGTGTGTCTCGAACTTCGCTTTGTCACAGCTATTCGGGCCAGACCCTTATGAACTTGCGATTGCGCGAGGGACGCATCACCAGGCGCGCGCCATCGGGGGCAACAACCCTCTCGCTCTCCTCTAACCCCCCGATCAGGATAAGCTGATTGATAAGTCTCACTCCAAGTCGCGTTGCGTAGACCTTATCATTACTAATGGGCGGTTCAACTCGAAGTTCCTGCCCGATCCAGAATTCCAGACCCACGCTCTGCAACGCTCCGTCTATCGTCTCCCGGAATGTAGTCAGGCCAAGCGCAGGAAAAGCCCCGCCCTCAAGCCATGCAGTTGCCACCGATTCAAAGTATCGGCGGCCGATCGCACTGCGTGCCGGCGGCCAGACCACGACCTCAAGCTCATCGAAATGGTGCGTGAGATCGCGCGCCAGCGCGATCATGCCTTTGGCCACCGGAAAACTGGTGCCTCCACCGGTCAAATGCTGGCCCGGCATCAAGGTGATAGTCTCGAACCGAAACGCACCAGGCGCGCGATCGATATCGAAGCGTTGCTCGATCTCTGGGAACTCGCAAGCTTCACCCGGACCAAGTCCCGTCAAATCGAATGTCAGGCCATCGCGGAGCAGTTCCAACCAAACGCGGTCGCTTTCATCAGAGACCGGAGTGGCGCCAGCGTCATGGCCATTCGCATCAGCACCGACCAGGTGTAGAGGCTTTCCCTCGGATGGATCATGCGAGACGTGAACAGCCCTCGTGGCTTCGGCGAACTTCTTTATGGCAGCCCGCGATGGCCGCTTGCCGGCGGCAAACAGCAAGTGCATTCCCTCGAAACCGGCTTGCTGCACTTCGTCGATAGTGGACATGTCCTTCCCGTCCGCCCCGTCTCGATGGCCCCCACAACACGAGACATTGGCGCTATTTGCAGGCAGCGTCGAGTCCCGATTGACCGGATTGCCCTTAAACTTTCAGTAAGGGGTCAAAATACTCCCAATTCCAGCCCTGTGGCCAGCGCCGAGCCTATTTCCGCACATTCTTTCAAAGCATTATCGTCGACCTGCTTAGGGGCCAGAATCGCCTCGGGAGTCTGTGCTTCAAAGTTTACAATCAGCGGATCGGCAACCCGGCGCAGTCTCCAACCGGTTACAATCCTGTCCAGCTGTCGCTGGGCACCCTCTCCATCAGAGCCCGCAGCGATAATCGAAGCATAAGGTCTTCCTTCAATCTTGCCGAGAACGGGATAATACGTGCGGTCAAACATCTCTTTCATCGCCCCGCTCATGGTGCCGAGGTTCTCTGGACAGACGAAGAGATATCCTCCTGCTGCGGTCAGTGCATTGGCCGTAACATCATCGGCGCGCAAAAGCTGAGCATTTCATGCTCCCGCGGCAGCGCGCGCCATGGCTTGGCTTGCGCCGGTCCGGCTGTGCCAGATTACGAGAAGCGTTTTTTCAGGAATTGGATCAGCCATAACCGCGCTTGCAACACCAGAGGCCTGTCGATTGTCAATGCACCATCCCTGTTGTCGCTGTCCTGTGTGCGCTAAGCCGTTGCCATGGTCGCTCAGTCAGTATCGAATGTGCTCGGTGTATCGCAGTCGCTATCGGGTCGCGCATGGAATTGGCGCGGCGGCAATATGGAGCTTGGCGACAAGGGCGCGGCTGGATTTCAATCGCTCGACAACGATATCCGTGCGCAATTGTTGATGACGCGGGGCGTCGCGCCCGACGATGTCGAGCGGCAGACCAAGCCGACAATGCGCGCCTTTCTGCCCGATCCTTCGGAATTTCGCGATATGGAGCAAGCTGCCGAGCGCATCGCTCAGGCAGTCGTCGAAAAGCAGCGCATCACGGTCTTTGGCGATTACGATGTGGACGGTGCGACCAGCGCGGCATTGATGATCGAGGTTTTGCGCGCTCTGGGCCACGACGCCGATTATTACATTCCAGATCGTCTGCTCGAAGGCTACGGCCCATCGGGGGAAGCTCTTGTAACACTGGCTGAGGCCGGGTCCGACCTAATCGTGACCGTGGATTGCGGCGCGATGGCGCACGAGGCTTTGACCATGGCGCGCGATGCGGGCGTCGATGTGATCGTTGTGGATCATCACAAATGCGCAGCGGAGCTCCCTCCCACCACGGCTTTGGTCAATCCAAACCGGCTTGACGAGAATGATCTGGCGGCGAGCCATGGTCATTTGGCCGCTGTAGGCGTGGCGTTCCTTCTGGCGATTGCGTTAGTCAGAACGTTGAGATCGAAAGGGCATTTTGAAGACCAGAAAGAGCCTGACCTGATGGCTCTGCTCGATCTTGTCGCCTTGGGTACTGTCGCGGACGTCGCCGCGCTTCACGGACTAAACCGGGCATTCGTCGCTCAGGGGCTCAAGGTGCTTGCCCGCCGCGAGCGTATCGGGATGGCGGCACTTATGGATGCGAGCCGGCTCAAACGCGCGCCGCAGGCAAGCGATCTCGGTTTCGCCTTTGGTCCACGCATCAATGCGGGCGGGAGGATCGGCGAATCAACACTGGGTGTGCGGCTGCTGACCACGCGAGACCCTGACGAAGCCAAGACCATCGCCGAACAATTGTCGCAATTGAACGAAGAACGCCGCGCCATCGAGTCCGAGGTGCAAGAGGCCGCAGAGTCGCAGCTCATCGGGCAAGCCAATATGGCGGTCCATGTCCTTGCAGGGACCGGTTGGCATCCCGGCGTCATCGGCATCGTCGCGGGACGGATCAAGGAAAAGACCGGCAAGCCCTCTATCGTCATCGCGCTCGACGAAACCGAGGGCACGGGCAAAGGGTCGGGCCGCTCGATCAGCGGTGTTGACCTTGGCGCTGCGATCATTGCCGCGCGCGAGGCCGGATTGCTTGTCGCTGGCGGCGGGCATGCGATGGCGGCGGGCCTTACTATCCCGGCGGACAAGCTCGCGGCTTTCACCGAGTTTCTCGACCAGCGCCTCGCCCGTGACATCGAACGTGCTCGCGCTTCGCAATCGATGAAGCTTGACCTTGCACTGGCGCCCGGCGGCCTCACGCCAGAGCTCGTGACCACGCTTGATTCAGCTGGCCCATATGGAGTTGGTTGGCCCGCCCCGCGCGTCGCAGTCGGGCCCGTGAGGATCGTCAAAGCGGATATCGTTGGCAAAGACCATTTGCGTGTGATCGCCAGCGGCGCGGATGGCCGCTCGTTCAAGAGCATCGCATTCCGCGCGGCCGAAACCGAAATGGCGCAAACCCTGCTCCATCGCAGCAAGGGGCGAGTGTTCCATTTCGCGGGGCGCGTGAAGATCGACGATTGGGGCCCGCGACCGGCCGCTGAATTGCACCTTGAGGACGCAGCGTTCGCCGACTGAACGACAATATGTGGCAAATTCCTGAAACTTGCGAGCGACGGGGCTTGACCGCTCGGGTTCTCACCCCTAGATGCGCGCTCTCGCGAATGAGCGTGGCCCCTTCGTCTAGCGGTTAGGACGCGGCCCTTTCACGGCTGAAACACGGGTTCGATTCCCGTAGGGGTCACCACCTCTCCCACCTTACAGCTCAGCGCCGCCTGGCTCGCGTGCGTCATTGCGCTCGTCCCTTTCCAGCACCGCTGCTTGGCGATAAAGACTGCGCCCATGCGGCAAACAGTCCCGATCGCTGGCATTCTACTCGCAGCCACAACCTTCGTGGCCTTGCTGCTGCTCGATCTCGATCCGATCATCGCAACGGCTGTTTTGATCGTTTGGGTGGGGTCTCTCCTGGTTGCGTCTGGCCGTCCTCCTGATCCCCCCAGCATCGTGGTCGAAGAACCGCTGGGGCGTGACCCCGTCGCCAAATTGATCGAAAACTCGGCCACCCCGCTTTTGGTGACCGATGGCAACACAATCGAAATCGCCAACCGCGCTGCCCGCGTGATGCTTGGCCAGCATATCGTTGGTCAGGACGCGCGCGTTACCTTTCGCCAGCCCGAAGCCATCTCCCTTCTCAATGACAATCGCAACGGTCGGGCGATCGTTCGCGGGCTGGTGCGGCGTCAGGACATCTGGCAGTTCAATCGGCACAGCATTGATGACACGATGGCGGTCATTGAGCTGATCAACCAGACCGCAGAAGCCGATATCAGCCGCGCCCACACCGACTTTGTCGCCAATGCCAGTCACGAGCTGCGCACGCCGCTAGCTGTGATCATCGGCTATGTCGAAACGCTTAGTGAAACCGGCGAAAGCCTCGATTCGCCAACTTCCAAGAAGTTTCTGGAAACAATCGAGCGCGAGGCTCACCGGCTTCAGAGCCTTATCTCCGACCTTATGAGCCTTTCGCGGGTTGAAGCCGAGAAGCACGATCTGCCCGAGGACATAATCGAGCTTGGGCCGCTGGCAGAACGCGCAGTGCATGATGCAGCAGGCTCGCACAGGGTGGAGCGCGTCCAATTCGAGCAGCATGGCGCTGCCAGTGTTCGCGGCGATCAGCAGCAAATCGAGCAGGTAGTTCGAAATCTGGTTGATAATGCGCTGAAATACGGATCTCCCGTAGGGACCGTCAAAGTTGTGCTCGACGAAACGCGCGATGGACAAGCGCGGATTTCTGTATCCGACCAAGGGGACGGGATCGCTGCGGAGCAAATACCGCATCTGACACGCCGCTTTTACCGCACCGATCCAGGCCGCAGCCGCGCTTCGGGTGGCACAGGATTGGGGCTCGCGATTGTAAAGCACATTGTCGAGCGCCATCGCGGCCGTCTCGACATCACCAGCGAAATCGGGATCGGAACGCAAGTTGTTGTGCGAATTCCGATGGCTAAGCCGACAGAATCAAGTCAACCGACCATGTTCCCGGTTCCGACAGATGTGGAAAACGAACCGCAGAGCGAAGAGATGTCATAGCCTTGTCTTATTTTGTGAACATCGCTGCTGCACCGCAGTCTCGATAGGACCGCGGCAGATCAAAATCAGGGGGCAAAGCATGCAACACGCATCAGCAGAGCATGCAGCTTGCATTCCCGAAATCCGAGCTTCGAAAGGCTGCGATCACTCGCATGGCGAACCATAAATCTCTGTTTGTCGCCGTGACAGCAAGGCGAGGTCTGACCGGCTGATGTCGCCCATCACGTTGATCCTGCTCGCCATCGGGCTTGGCGTTGCCGGCTGGCTTGCCGGCCGAGCAAAAGCGTGGAGCTTTCAGAAAGCTTCGCCCGAGGTAAAGCCTGCCTCTCGTCCAACTTACCACGCATGGTATGTCGCTCTAGCGGTGGTGATACCTGTGGTGGCCTTTGTCACCGCGTGGTCCTTCGTCGCGCCGCAACTTGTAACCCAGAGCGTGCTGGCCTCTCCCGGAGCGCAGGACTTGCCAGCCTTCGGGTTCGAGCGCGATGCATGGTTGGCCGAAGCTCGTGCTGTCGCAAGCGGGGCGGCTCCGGGTGTATTCAATGACGGCGCCGAACCGCTGGTCGAACCGTTCCGAGAGGCAATCAGCCGCTACAACTGGATCGGCCTAGCGCTGACCCTGTTGATCGGTTTTGGCGGCGGGGCGTACTCATTCTTGCGCATTCGACCGGACTTTCGCGCCCGCACCCGCGTCGAGCGCACCGTTATGGCGATCCTATTGCTCGCTTCGCTCGTCGCAATCCTGACGACCTTCGGCATCTTCGCCAGCCTGGTATTTGAAACGATCCGCTTCTTTGGCCTCGTTTCGCCGCTGGACTTTCTGTTCGGCACGTTCTGGGCGCCCGACCCGATGAGCAGCGCGGAAAACCCCGATGCCTCACGCTATGGCGCGATCCCGTTGTTCTGGGGCACGATCTTCATCGGCGCGATCATCGCGATGATTGTAGCCATTCCAATCGGGCTGATGAGCGCGATTTACCTCACGCAGTACGCCAATCCGAAATCGCGGACGTGGATCAAACCGGCCCTGGAAATCCTCGCCGGTGTCCCGACCGTGGTTTACGGCTATTTCGCTGCGCTTACGGTCGCTCCCGCAATCCGCGATGCGGCGGTGGCCATCGGAATCAGCGGCGCGTCCACCGAAAGCGCGCTTGCCGCCGGTGTGGTTATGGGCGTGATGATCATCCCCTTCGTGTCCTCCATGGCCGACGACTCCATCGCTGCGGTGCCGAATGCGATGCGCGACGGCAGCTATGCGATGGGCGCGACCAAATCCGAAACGATCAGCCGCGTCCTCTTTCCCGCCGCCCTTCCCGGTATTGTCGCAGGCATTATGCTCGCGGTCAGCCGCGCGATTGGCGAGACGATGATCGTTGTTATGGCGGCATCGACAGCAGCCAATCTGAGCGCCAACCCGCTCGACCGGATGACCACCGTGACGGTGCAGATCGTCAAGAACCTGACTGGTGAACAGAGCACCGACCACCCGGTCTATTTGAGCGCCTTTGCCCTCGGCCTCACTCTGTTTCTGGTCACCCTGGTCCTCAACATCATCGCGCTGCGCGTCGTGAAACGGTTCCGTGAGGCTTATGAGTAATTCATCACCAAGCGAAGCGATTGGTCGCACACGGACGCCCGAATTCGAGGCCCGGCTAAAGAAGCGCTACCGCGCTGAACGCAATTTCAAGGCTATGGGCCTTGCCGCTGTCACATTCTCGGTGGCGGTGTTGATCCTGCTGCTCGGCAATATGCTCTACAACGGCATAGGCGGGTTCCAGCGCGCCGAACTGGCTGTGCCGATCAACTTCGCCGAACAGGAGATGCAAGTCGACGAGGTCTCGCTTGCCGCTCCCACCGCGATGCAGACTTTTGAAACGCAGGGTCTGGACGAAACCGTAGCGATCTTTGCAGAAGAAGCGCTTGGCGAAGCAGGCGCAGAGCAAATCAGCACGGATTCGTGGCGCGAGGTTGCGCAGGCCCTGATCGATGATCCCTCGCTGCTCGAGAAAGAAACCACATTCTATCTCCCCGCCACGTCCGATCTCGCATCCGGGCTGGCCGGTGAAGGTTCGGAGGAAATGCAGGCTCTGGCTGGGTCGCTTGCAAGCGAAGGCAAGCTCTCGAACAATTGGGACCCCGGCTTCCTGCTGCGCGCCGATGCGACAAGCCCTCAACAGGTCGGCATCTGGGGCGCGCTCAAAGGCTCGATCCTGACGATGCTGGTGACCTTGGTGCTGGCCTTCCCGATTGGCGTTTTGTCGGCGCTGTACCTTGAGGAATATGCACCCAAAAACCGCTGGACCGACCTGATCGAAGTGTCGATCAACAACCTCGCGGCCGTCCCGTCGATCATCTTCGGCTTGCTCGGGCTTGGCGTGTTCCTTGCGCTGTTCCCGAATTTCCGCTCAGCGCCGCTCATTGGCGGTATGACGCTCGCTCTGATGACGATGCCGGTGATTGTCATCTCGGGCAGAAACGCGATCAAAGCCGTGCCTCCGTCCATCCGCGACGGCGCCTTGGCGGTAGGAGCATCGCCGGTGCAGGTGGTGTTCCACCACGTCCTGCCCCTCGCCTTGCCCGGCATGCTCACCGGAACCATCATCGGCATGGCCCGCGCCTTGGGAGAGACCGCGCCGCTGCTGCTGATCGGGATGCGCGCTTTTGTCGCGACCCCGCCCGACAGCTTCACCTCTCCGGCCACCGTTTTGCCGATGCAAATCTTCCTGTGGTCCGACGAGATCGACCGGGGATTTGTCGAACGCACTAGCGCGGCGATTATCGTGCTATTGCTGTTCCTCTTGGTGATGAACGGCCTTGCAATTTACCTACGCAACAAATTTGAGAAGACCTGGTGACAGTCATTCACGAAAATATGGAAGAATCGCAGCCCAAGATGAGGGCGCGCGATGTCTCGGTCTATTACGGCGACAAGAAAGCGATCGACGAGGTGTCTATCGATATCGCGCCCGATTATGTGACCGCGTTTATCGGCCCGTCAGGCTGCGGCAAATCGACCTATCTGCGCTGTTTCAACCGCATGAACGACACGATTCCTGTCGCTAAGGTCAGCGGCCTGATCGAGCTGGACGGCGAAGACATTCATTCCGACGCGATGGATGTGGTTCAATTGCGAGCTCGGGTCGGAATGGTGTTTCAGAAGCCCAATCCGTTTCCCAAGTCGATTTACGAGAATATCGCCTATGGCCCGAAAATTCACGGGCTTGGTGAGAAAAAGGCCGATCTCGATGTGATCGTCGAACGCTCGCTCACCCGCGCTGGCTTGTGGGATGAAGTGAAGGACCGGCTCGACGATTCGGGCACCGCACTCTCGGGTGGTCAGCAACAGCGTCTCTGCATCGCGCGCGCGATTGCGGTGGATCCCGAAGTGATCCTGATGGACGAACCTGCTTCGGCGCTCGATCCCATTGCGACCGCAAAAATCGAAGAGCTGATCGACGAGCTGTCCGGCCGCTACGCCATCGTCATCGTGACCCACTCGATGCAACAAGCCGCACGAGTCAGCCAACGCACCGCGTTCTTCCACCTCGGGAAAATGGTCGAATACGGGCCCACCTCGGACATCTTCACCAACCCGATAGAAGAGCGTACCAAGGATTATATCACAGGACGGTACGGCTGATGCCAGACCATACGGTTAAAGCATTTGATGAGGACATCACCCGACTTCGCGGTCTGATCGCGGAGATGGGCGGTCTTGCCGAGGTTGCAATTCAGGAAGCGCTCGAAGCCATGGTGCGCGGGGACGAGGAATTGGGCGACCGCGTTGTGGCGCGCGATAAGAAGATCGACACGCTGGAGACCGAGGTCGACAAACTGGCGGTCCGGGTGATTGCCCTGCGCGCGCCGATGGCTGATGATCTTCGCGAAGTTATCGCAGCGCTCAAGATCGCGGGCGTGGTGGAGCGGATCGGCGATTATTCAAAGAACATCGCCAAGCGGGTTGGCATGATCGAAGGCCGCGACCGGTTCGAGCCGCTAACATTGCTGTCGGCCATGGGCGAGCTTGCAGGCGAAATGGTGCATGACGTGCTCACCGCTTACGCCGCACGTGACCCTGATCTGGCCCGCGAAGTAATCGCGACCGATGCCAAGGTTGATGCTTTTTATAACAGCATTTTTCGCAACCTGGTCAGCCATATGGTCGAGAATCCTGCGACGATTTCTAGCGCGGCTCAGCTGTTGTTCGTCGCCCGCAATCTTGAACGGATTGGCGACCATGCGACCAATGTGGCCGAGATGGTCCATTTCGCTGCCACCGGAACCTATCCCCCCGAGGAGGATCGCTGATTTCGACCGCTTGGCGAACATAAGTCTGTGTCCAGACGGTGGACGACTTGTGGAAAAGATCGGCCGCGCAGTTTCATCAAATTGTAGCCAAACTGACACATATCTTTATGAGCATGCCCATCAGGGTTCGGGAGACATCGCGAAATGTCCGCTGCCAAATTGCTGCTCGTCGAAGATGATCCAGCGCTGTCCGAATTGCTCGAATATCGTTTCCAGAACGAAGGCTATCAGGTCCGCTGCACCAGTGACGGCGATGAAGCGATGGTGCTTGCGAGCGAGGACATCCCCGATCTCATCATCCTCGATTGGATGATCGAAGGGACAAGCGGCATTGAAGTGTGCCGTCGTCTGCGCCGCGACAAGGAAACCGCGCATGTGCCGATCATCATGCTCACCGCGCGCGAGGCCGAGGATGATCGGGTGCGCGGGCTGGAAACCGGTGCCGACGACTATCTGACAAAGCCTTTCAGCCCCCGCGAATTGCTCGCCCGAGTCGCCGCGGTGATGCGGCGTATTCGTCCTGCTCTCGCGGGTGAAACAATCGAGGTGGGCGACATCAAGCTCGATCCGGTGGCGCATAAGGTTCAGCGGCGTGGCCGCGCTCTGCAACTGGGTCCGACCGAGTACCGCTTGCTCAAGTTCTTTATGGAGAGCCCGGGCCGGGTGTTCAGCCGCGGGCAGTTGCTAGATGGCGTGTGGGGCACGGGGTCGGATATCGAATTGCGGACGGTCGATGTGCATATCCGTCGCTTGCGCAAGGCGATTATGATCGACGCGGCGAAGGATCCCATCCGGACAGTCCGTTCGGCTGGCTACGCCCTCGAAGTGACCTGAGTTTTACATCTCAAATCAATGAAAGTCGCGTGATTTCGGGATAATCCGGTGATTGCGCGGGTGCCCTGTAACATTGGGCACTTCGTCGATGATCTCGCGCGCTCTCAATGTCGGCCTTTCCGACGGCGCCTTGCGCCCGACCAGGGGCGACGAAACATGATCGGCGCGCGCAACCGGTGCGTTCAGCATATCATCGGACAGGGCATACAACTGATCGGTCGCGTCGGTCATATGCTGCGCGATCACATGGATCACCTCGTCATCATATTCGACCCGCCCGCGCACCTCCATCAACCGCGCACCCATCACAACCTTACGCTGCTTCTCCTTCAAGTCCGGCCACACGACCAGATTGATCACTCCGGTCTCATCCTCCAGCGTGATAAAGCACACCCCCTTGGCAGAACCTGGCCGCTGCCGGATCAACACCACGCCCGCGACATGCACCATTGAGCGATATTTGCGGTTGCGCAGGTCACACGCGCGCACAAACCCGCGCTCACCCAATGCGGGGCGCAGAAACGCCATGGGATGCGCTTTCAGGCTGAGCCGCGTGGTCTGATAATCGGCGACCACTTCTTCGGACATCGGCATTTGCGGCAGATGCGTGAGCGCCCGCTCCGCCCCCTCTTCACGCTCGGCCACCGCCTTGAACAGCGGCAGATCAGGCGCGGCGATCAGACTGCGCGCATCCCACAAGGCCTGCCTGCGCGAAAGCTCCATCGACGCAAAGCAATCCGCACTGGCGAGCCGCTCAACATGCGCAGGAGATAGCCCCGCCCTGTCACGCAGCTCCGCAACGTCGCGATACGCGCCATTCTCCGCGCGCTCAGCAATAAGCTGCGCCGCGACGTGTTCGGGAAGGCCGTCGATTTGGCGCAGACCAAGGCGCAGGGCGATGTGGCGGTCAAAACGCCCCTCGCGCGTCTCAACTGCTTCGCCGATCCCTTCCAAAGTGCAGTCCCAATCCGAGCAATTCACATCCGCCGCCAGTACCTCGACACCGTGCTCGCGCGCATCGCGCACGATCTGGGCGGGCGCGTAGAAGCCCATCGGCTGCGAATTGAGCAAGGCCGCCGCAAACGCCGCCGGAAAGTGGCATTTGAGCCAGCTCGACACATAGACCAGATGCGCAAAACTCGCCGCGTGGCTTTCAGGGAAGCCGTACTCTCCAAAGCCCCTGATCTGGTTGAAGCACCTTTCGGCGAATTCGCGTTCATAACCGCGCGTCACCATCCGCTCGACCATCATATCCTGAAGTTCGTCCACCATCCCGCGTGACCGGAATGTCGCCATCGCCTTGCGCAGCCGGTTGGCCTCCAATGAGGTGAATTTGGCTGCATCAAGCGCGATTTTCATCGCCTGCTCCTGAAAGATCGGGACACCCAGCGTGCGCTCCAGAATGCTCGACAGCTCATCGGGTGGGCCGTGCTGCGGTGATGGCGCGGGGATTTGCACCGGCTCTGCCCCGCGACGGCGTTTCAGATAGGGGTGGACCATATCGCCCTGAATCGGCCCGGGCCGCACAATCGCGACCTGAATCACAAGGTCATAGAATTCGCGGGGGCGCAGGCGTGGAAGCATGTTCATCTGCGCCCTGCTCTCGACCTGAAACACGCCGAGCGAATCGCCCTTGCGCAGCATCGCATAGGTCTCCGGGTCCTCGCGCGGCACGCTCGCCAGTGTCAGCGCGCGGTCATGATGGTCCTCGAGCAGGTCGAGGCATTTCTTGATGCAGGTCAGCATCCCCAGCGCCAGCACATCAACCTTGAGGATGCCGAGCGCCTCAATGTCGTCCTTGTCCCACTCGATGAAGCTGCGATCGGGCATCGCGCCATTGCCAATCGGCACCGTCTGAGTCAGCGCGTTCTCGGTCAGGATAAAGCCGCCGACATGCTGGCTGAGATGGCGCGGCATTCCGATCATCTGCTCGGTCAGTTTGAGCACGCGCTTGAGATGCGAGTCGCTCACATCCATGCCGGTATCCGCGACATGCGCCTCGCCGATTTCGCGGCCCATCCCGCCCCACACGGTGCGCGCCAAAGCGCTGGTTACATCCTCGGACAGACCCATCGCCTTGCCCACTTCGCGGATCGCCATGCGCGGGCGGTAATGGATCACTGTCGCGGTCAAACCGGCACGGTGACGGCCATACTTGGCATAGATATGCTGGATCACCTCCTCGCGCCGCTCATGCTCGAAATCGACATCGATATCGGGCGGCTCCTTGCGCTCTTCGGAGATGAAGCGGTCAAACAGCAGCTGATGCTTGGCCGGATCGACGCTGGTTATCTCGAGGCAGAAACAAACAGCGGAATTGGCCGCAGAGCCGCGCCCCTGACACAGGATCGGCGGATCGACGCTGCGGGCGAAATCGACGATATCCTTGATGGTGAGGAAATAGCGCGCCAGATCGAGCTTCGCGATCAGCGCCAGCTCGCGCTCGATCGTTGCGCGCACATTGTCCGGCACCCCCTCGGGGTAGCGCCGCCCCGCCCCGCGCCATGTTTCCGCCGTCAGATATTCCTGCGGCGACATGCCATCGGGGTATATCTCCTCGGGGTATTCGTAGCGCAACTCATCGAGACTGAAGTCGCACGCATCGGCCACTTCGCGCGCGGCGGAAATCGCGTCGGGCCAGCGCGCGAACAGGCGCTGCATTTCTTGCGGCGATTTCAGATGCCGCTCGGCATTGGCGTGCAACCAGTGCCCGGCCTCCGCGACGGTGGTCTTGTGCGCAATCGCTGTC
>JBCCOF010000036.1:0-21591 GCA_039025455.1 Pseudomonadota bacterium
CGAGCGTGTTCTTGTAGAACTCGTCTTCCTCGTCGATCCGCTGGACCGGGAGGTTGGTCGGGATTTCGACCACGTGGACCTTGTAAACGTCAAAGAACTCCGCCGCTTCGGTCGCCGCCGTGCCTGTCATGCCCGACAGCTTGGGGTACATGCGGAAGTAGTTCTGGAAGGTGATCGAGGCCATGGTCTGGTTTTCAGGCTCGATTTTGACGCCTTCCTTGGCCTCGGCAGCCTGATGCAGACCATTGGACCAGCGCCGGCCATCCATCATGCGCCCGGTGAACTCGTCGATGATGATGACCTTGTCGTCCTTCACGATGTAGTGGTCATCGCGCTTGAACATGTGGACCGCTTTGAGTGCCTGATCGAGGTGGTGAACAACCTGCGTGTTTTCCACGTCATAGAGGTTGTCGGTTTCGAGCAAGCCCTTCTCGATCAGGAGCGCTTCAACCTTGTCCAGACCCTCTTCATTAAGCTGGATGTTCTTGGTCTTTTCGTCTTTCTCGTACCACTCTTCGGGGATTTCCTTCGCCACCTCGTCGAGCGCGACGTAAAGGTCGGACTTGTCCTCGGTCGGGCCGGAGATGATCAGCGGGGTGCGCGCTTCGTCGATCAGGATCGAGTCCACCTCGTCCACAATCGCAAAGTTGAACGGACGCTGCGCCATCGACGCGCGGTCATGCTTCATATTGTCGCGCAGATAGTCGAAGCCGAACTCGTTGTTGGTGCCGTAGGTGATGTCGGCGTTGTAGGCGTCTTTCTTGGCGTATTCGTCCATATTGGGGACGATCACCCCGACGCTTAGGCCGAGATAGTTGTAAAGCTGCCCCATCCATTCCGCATCGCGTGTGGCGAGATAGTCGTTCACCGTAACAACGTGTACGCCCTTGCCCTCAATCGCGTTGAGATAGACGGCCAGCGTCGCCATCAGGGTCTTACCCTCACCCGTGCGCATTTCAGCAATTTCACCGCGGTGGAGCACAATGCCGCCGATCATCTGCACGTCGAAGTGACGCATCCCGAACACGCGAACCGAGGCTTCGCGCACGGTGGCAAAAGCTTCGGGCAGAATCTCGTCGAGCGTTTCACCAGCATCGAGCTTTGCTCGCAGAACGTCGGTTTGCCCCTTGAGCTCTTCATCGGAGAGCGCCTGATAATGCGCTTCAAGAGCATTGATTTCATTGACAGTTTTACGGAGTGTCTTGACGTAGCGGTCGTTTGACGAACCGAAAACCGATTTGACGAGTGCGTTGAACATTTGGCGATACCTAAGATGGATGTGGCCTTTGCGCGATGCTTAGCGGCCGAAATTGTAAGTGAGATACGCGCCGATCATACGGACACGTTACAAAGGAAATTGCAGTCGGCTGCCTATTCGTAGGCGCGTTCAATTCCCATAAGCACCGGTAGGCGCAATGCAGTAACATCGACAGCGATCGGCTCAATCGCATCAGAAGCTGAGCTTTGCTGCGGCGTGCTGGGCGGCGCATTGGCCGAGATAGCCTCTGCCGCGCTATCATCGTGGGTGCTGGCAGAAACGCTGGTGTCGCATGCCATCGCATCGACAAGAGACGCGTGCGCCGGGCTGCTAAGCGCAGCAAGACCCGAAAGCAGGGCCATAAGGGCAAAGAAATGACGCGTCATAGACTTGTCAGATAGGGATTAAGCGTCGGCACGTCCATATCCTTAGCGTGGATAGATGTGCGTTGGCTTAATGGCTGTGTGTGGGAGTCGCTATTCAGCGGGGTCCTCAACGAGGATGTCGACAGTAATCGTCACCCGCTTCGCCACAGGCACGCCGTTCTCGTCGCGATAGGGAACGCCGGGCCGCTCTGTCCCGCGCGGGCAACCATTGTTGGCCTGAATGTCTCGCTCCATATCGCGGCGAAGATCCTCGGGGACATCCCCTTCGAGCCGCAACATTTCGCAGTCCGTGGTAATACCATCCGCGCCCTGCAAATAGCGGAATGTCATGGCCATAGCGGGCACTTCGGGCTCACGCTTGCGCCAATTGTGACGACCTGAATAGATGCCCGCTTCCGGCTCATCTTCAGCGGCTAAGCCCGCATCGAACTTGGCGCGCTCCATCACAATTTCGCACGTTTTCGCATCCAGCGTGGCATGGCCACTGCTCTCGGTAATTGTGCAATCCGTCGCTTCGCCTTCGACATCGACAGCAATATCGAAACGCACCAGTCCCTCTTCATCCGCCTGCCAAGAGGCAACCGGATAATCGACCGGAGTCGGGAACGCTTCGCGCCGGTTGGTCAACCGTGGTTTCTGCGGGTAACGGGGCACATATTGCGGTCTGAGTTCGATAGGTGGTGGTGGCGGAGCGTCGACTTGAGTGGTCATCTCGGCAACTTCGACAGTCTCCGCGACCGCATCTTCGGCAGCTTCTGCAGCGGCGTCTGCGGCGGCTTCCGCGGCGGCTTTCTGCGCCATTGCGGGCGCGGTTGCGAGGAGACCAAGGGCGGGCAAAAGGATGTGTGTGTTTTTCATAACCGCCTTCCTAACGCGCAGCGCGGAGGCAAGAAAGACCCAATGCTCACGATTGCGGGTATGTGTCTTCGCCATTAAGGCGCTGCCCCATGGAACTGACCCGATCACCGCTTGCGCTCCCCTTCCCCGATATGCCGTCGATTGAGGGCGTAACCGCCCGCGCTGTGCGTGCTGGCTACAAGGACTGGGACCGAGCCGACCTGACTCTGATAACTGTCGATCCCGGCACCAGCGTCGCCGGAGTCTTCACCCAAAGCGCTTGCGCGTCATCCGAGGTCGAACTGGGCCGCGAGCAAGTCCAATCGGGAAGCGCCCGCGCACTCGTCGTCAATGCGGGCAACGCGAACGCCTTCACCGGATATCGCGGGCGCGAGGCGGTCGAAGCGATTATGGCGCAAGTGGCGGAAGGGATTGGCTGTCAGCCGCAAGAAGTGCTCGTGTCCTCGACCGGCGTTATCGGCGTGCCGTTGCCCAAAGAGACGGCGCGCGCCGGGATCAATGCTGCGCTTGTCGCAGAGCCATGCGGGTGGGCAGACGCGGCGACCGCCATTTCGACCACCGACACCTTCGCCAAAGGCGCGCTCACGTCGGCGATGATAGGCGCGGAGCGGGTCGAACTGGTCGGCATCATCAAAGGCTCTGGCATGATCGCGCCCGATATGGCGACGATGCTTGGCTATATCTTCACCGATGCCGATGTCGCGCCCGCATTCCTGCAAGAGCTGCTCACCCACGCCAATGCCCAGACTTTCAGCTGCATTACCGTCGATGGCGACACCTCGACTAGCGACACCGTGCTGGCCTTCGCGACTGGCAAGAAGGGCGCACGGATCGAGGGGTGGGACAGCCCCGGCGCCGATGCTTTTGCCGCCGCTCTCACCGATCTGTGCCGCCAGCTCGCGCAATTGGTCGTGCGCGACGGTGAAGGCGCGTCGAAGTTTATCACAGTGCGCGTCTCGGGAGCAGTTAGCGACGAAAGCGCGCGCCGCGTCGGTCTCGCCATTGCCAATTCGCCTCTGGTGAAGACCGCCATCGCCGGAGAGGACGCCAATTGGGGGCGCGTCGTGATGGCCGTGGGCAAGGCAGGCGAACCCGCCGACCGTGACAAGCTCTCCATTGCATTCGGAGGCGTATGGGCTGCGCGCGATGGCCTGCCGGTCGAGGACTACGACGAGGCACCCGTCGCCGAGCACCTCAAGGGGCAGGACATAGACCTAGCCGTCGAGCTTGGTATCACAGGGGGCCGCGCGACCGTGTGGACCTGCGATCTCACCCACGGATACATCGCGATCAACGCCGATTACAGGAGCTGAGATGAGCGCTCTCGACGATGAAATCCGCGATCTGATGCGGTTTGCTGCCGAGCGCTCGATCATGCCGCGCTTTCGCGCGCTGGCCGATGACGAGATCGAGATGAAGGGCGAGGACGACCCGGTCACAGTGGTCGACCGCGAGGTAGAAGCCTTCCTGACCGAAGCGCTTACCAAGCTCGCGCCCGGCGTTCCTGTGGTCGGCGAGGAAGCCGCGCACGCCGACCCGAGCCTGCTCGATCACCTTTCAGGGCAATGCTGGATTATCGACCCTATCGATGGGACCAGCAATTTCGCCAAGGGACAGGGGCATTTCGGAGTGATGGTCGCGCTCGCCGATGCGGGGCGCACTGTGGCAGGCTGGATCTACAATCCGCAGCGCGACCGCCTGTGCCATTCCAAGCGCGGCGAAGGAGCATTTGTGGATGGAGTGCGCATCACCGCCAAACCCTCAGGCGAAAACCCGCCCCAACTCGCGGCCATGAAGCAGTTTATGCAGGACGAACAACGCGCCATTTTCGAGCGCGAGATCGAGCCGCATTACTCAATTGTCGAGGCACCGGGCGCTGCGGCGGAGCAATATCCGCTCACCGCATTCGGCGGGCATGACTGCGCGATCTATGAGCGAACACTCGCTTGGGACCACGCGGCAGGATGCCTCTTCCTCAACGAAGCGGGCGGCGCGTGCCTGCGACCCGACGGGTCCGACTATCTCGTCAGCGACGGGCGCAAAGGCATGATCGGCGCAGCGAGCCGCGCTTTGTTTGATGAGTTGGCCGAGCGGCTTGTCGGTGTTGGCTATATGCCGGCGGATTGAGGCTGAAGGCGCGCGCTTTGGATAAGGCGGCTCCCGCCTTCACGGGAGCTCACACCTTTCCTTAAAGCTCGCCTTCAAGCCAATCTTTCAGCTGGCTTTTCGGAGCCGCGCCCAGCTTGCGCGCAGCCTCCTCACCGTTCTTGAACAGCACCATCAGAGGGATCGACTGCACGCCGATTTCTCCGGGAACGACTGTGCTTTCCATGATGTCCATCTTGGCGATGGTGACCTGCTCGCCCAATTCCTCGCTGATTTCTTCAAGCGCAGGCGCGATCATCTTGCACGGGCCGCACCAATCGGCCCAGAAATCGACCAGCACGGGCTTGTCGCTTTCCAGCACATCGGACTTGAACGTATCATCTGTTACATTGACGGTGGCCATGATGGCTTCTCCTGATTGAGTATTGATGTTGATTTAGGCCGATTTGCGCGTCACTCAATATCTGACAGCGCATAGCTTTCCTGCGCCGTGCCCAAATACTGCTTGTGCGGGGCGAGCGCTTCGGGCGCAATCGCGTGCAGAATCGGCGCGTGGGTGTAGAGGATCGCGGCAGAATTTGGTCGGTCGGGATAGATCACCGCGAGCGCGGCTGTGTAGGCCGCCATCTGCTTGAGCGTTGCTGTGGGAATGTCGGCAGCGCTTTCGGGCGGGCGGCGCGTGGTTTTGAAATCGACCACTGTCACGCTGTCAGCGCGCACCAGTAGGCGGTCGACGGTCCCCGAAATGACCACGCCATCGACCGTGGCGGCCAGCGGGACTTCGGCCAGAGCATCGGGCGAGAAAATGTCGGTAAACTGGGGGTCGGCGATTACCCGGATGGCGCTTTCGACCATCTCGGCCTGCTCGGCTGCGGTGAAATCCTCCGCCTGCCGCGCGAGCCACGCCGCGCCCGCGCTGTCGCGCTGCTCGGGCGGCAAGTCGGGCAGCCTTTCCAGCAGACGGTGGAGCAGAACACCGCGACGCGCGGCGGTCTTGGCTATCTCCGGAGCAAGCGGCGGGTCGGCGCCCAGTTCTTCACCCGCCGAACTCGGCGCAAGCGGGCGCGGCGGACGTGGCTCTGGGCCGATGGGCCGGGTCGCCCATTGCGGCAGCGGCGCGAGCACCTCATCGACTGTCGCATCCTTTGCGGAGATTGGCTTGCTCGAAGGTCTGCCCGCCTCCCGCCGCGCACCCCACAAAGGATCAGCCAATTCGTCGCCCTCAAACACCGCCTCCAGCCGCGCATACCAGCTATCCTCGTGCGGGCCTTTTGTGTCGCGCGGTCCAAGCGAACCGCCGATAAACAGCGCCTCTTCCGCCCGCGTCATCGCGACATAGAGCAAGCGCCAATGCTCCTGCATATCGGTCAGGGTGCGCTGCTCCTTGGCCGCCTCGACAGGCCCGACCCGCTCATCCTTGGAAAGCGGCGGCAGCGGCACCTTTGGCGGGTCCTCGGCATTGCCCAACGGATCGTCGGGCAGGTCCAGCGCCCCTCCCTCGCCGGGACGCCCGGTGCTGTCGGCCAGAATCACGATGGGCGCTTGAAGCCCTTTTGACCCATGCACCGTCATCACCCGCACCTGACCGCTCGCATCGTCGGCATCGCGTTTCAGGTCCTCGGTCGATGCGTCGAACCATTCGATAAATCCGGCAAGGCTCGGCGTGTTTGCGCTCTCATAGGCAAAGGCCGCGTTGACCAGCTCGTCGAGCGGATCGTTGGCTTCGCGCCCAAGCCGCGCAACCAATTTCGCGCGGCCCTGCCACGGTCCGGTAAGCAGCCATGCGAGAAGCGATTGCGGCGTTTCAAAATCGGCGCGCGCCAGCAAGGGCTTTAATTTCTCGCACGTCTCCTGGACCATGGGCGCGTCAAGCCCACGCAGATGGTCCCACAACCGCATTTCCGCATCACGCGGCACATATTCGAGCAGGTCGTCCTGACTCCACCCGATCAAAGGCGAGGACAGCAGGTTGGCGAGCGAGAGATCGTCATAGGGCTGTGCTGCAAAGCGCAGGGCCGCCATCGCATCGCGCACCGCCAATGGCGCGCCCAGCCGCAAGCGGTCTACGCCAGCCACGGCCACCCCGCGCGCGTGCAATTGCGCGACGATCTGCGCCATCAAACCGCCGCGCTTGCGCACCAGCACCATGATATCACCCGGCCCCGCACGGCGCGGCGGGTCGTCTTTTTCGAGCACCAAGGGCGCATCGCCATGGACCCACTGCCAGACTTGCTGCGCGATTTTCTCGGCGAGCAAAGTGTCATGCGCGGGCAGCCAGTCGCGCTCGGTTTCCTCGTCCTCCGCCGATTCAGCGGTCACCGGCTTCCAGAGGGTGACCAGCCCCGCACGATCAGCGCCCTCGTGCGGCTCGGGCGCTTTGGGTAGTCCGAAGGCTTCAAAGCCCAGCGCCTCGATTGTGCGGTTTACAAAGCCCAGCACCGGCTCTGACGTGCGAAAAGACTGCCCGAGATCGGGATCATTCCAGTTCGGGATCAGCCGCTTGTCGCGCATCCCGACCGCATTCGCCCGCGCATCCATGATACGCTGATAAATCTTCTGCTTCGCACGCTCATAATTCTCGGGGCTGGTGCCTTGAAACCCGAAAATCGCCTGTTTGTAGTCGCCCACGGTGAAGACGGTGCGCAATTTGTCGCCCGCCGCGCCTTCGCCCGTGAAGAAATCGTCGATCAGCGCCTCGACAATATCCCATTGCGCCTGGTTGGTGTCCTGCGCCTCGTCGATCAGGATGTGATCGAATTGCCGGTCTAGCTTGTAGCGGATCCATTGCGCGGCGATGCTGCCATCGAGCAGCTTGGCCGCCTTGCGGATCAGATCGCTGAAATCGAGCAGCCCCTCGCGTCGCTTCGCATCCTCCCAGCGTAAGGCAAAGGCTCGGCCCAGTTCGAGCGCGGGGGTGAGGAAACCCGCCAGATCAAGCAGCGCGCGCCGCTCGGAGACATCCGCCACCGCCTCGGCAATCAGGTCCTGACTGTCCGCAAAGCCCGGATCACTCTCGCGCGGCTTCTTCAGGTTCATCGCTGGCGTGCCATCGGCCTTGAGCAATGTCCCGCGAAAACCGGCAACCAATTCGACCCGCGACTGCACATCCGCGCCGAGCCATTGCCGTATGAAATCGAGGCATTTCTGTGCGGTCTTGGTGCCCCATTCTTCCAGCGCCGGTATCATCGCCAAAACGTGATCGTCGGGGAAGAAATCGGGGTCCAGCCCCTCCTGCGCCCACACATCATCCGCATCCGCCGGCATTCCGAGCATGGTCTTGACCCGCGCGGCCATCGGCGGCTGCCAGCCGGTCGGACCCTCCCACAATTCGGCATGATCGGCGCAACGCATCAGCCAGCCGTGCAGCGAGCTTACATCCTTGCGCGTGGTGAACAGCCGAATTGCATCGAGCACTTTGTGATCGCCCGCTGCCTCGGCATCAGTCAGAAGCTCGGTCAAAACCTCGCGGGCAAGCAATTCGCGCTGGCGATCCTCCATCGCTTGCGAGCCGGGCGGCAGGTCTGCTTCCTCGGGAAAATTCGCGAGCAGCCATTGTGAGAAGGCATGGATCGTATCGATCCTCAAGCCCCCGCCCGGACAATCGAGCACGCTCGCAAACAGGGTCCGCGCCCGCGCCTGAGTCTCGGGATCAACGTCCGCGCCAAGATGGCGCAGTTCAGTGCCCAGCCGCCCCGGCTCCAACCGCACCCACCGCGCCAACACCGCGTTGATGCGGTTCGCCATCTCGGCCGCGCCCGCCTTGGTGAAGGTCAGGCAGAGAATTTCGGAAGGATCGACATCGCGGCGCAGCAGCAAGCGCAGCACCCGCGCCGAAAGCACCTGCGTCTTGCCCGTCCCCGCCGAGGCGGAGAGCCAGACATTGTCGCGCGGCTCCACCGCAGCGCGCTGATTGCCTTTGAGCTCGAAAACCTTGCCGGAACCAGAGCTGCTCATGCCTCGTCCCCCACACTTCCGGTCAGCAGCGCGACCGACCATTCGTCCAGACGCATCAGTTGATCGTAATCGGAAAAACCGGGGTAATCGGGGTTTTCCTTGGCGAGGAAGGGGGCGCGCCCCTTGATAAAGCGCGCGATTGCCTCGGTCAGCTTGGCTTCGTGATGCGGGACAAAATCGTCGGGATCAAGGCCGGAGCGCTTGGCGCCGACCTTCATCGGCACGTCGATATAGCCGAAGCCGTTGTCCTTCTTGGCGCGCGCCATGGACCAATATTCGAAGCGGTTTGCGGTGTTGGTGATGGCTGTGTCGCCGTCCTTGAAGCGCCCCTCGCGTGCGATCAGGCCGAGCACACCCAATTGCAGCGCATAGCCCGCCTCGACCTGCGCCGCGCTCGGAGGGCCGCCGGTCTTGTAATCCACAATCGCCAGCGTCCCATCGGGCAGTTCGTCGATCCGGTCGGCAACGCCCATGACGTTTACGCCGCTGAAGGTCATATGTCCTTTGCTCTCGCTCACCAGAACGCGGCGGCCATCCGCAGCTGCCTCGTCGATCCATTCTTCAAACCGCTCCAGCGCGGCGATCAGGCGCGGCTGCCACAGCCCGCGAAACAGCGGGTGCACCTGCTTTTCCTCCAGATGCGCAGTCGCGAAGGGCGTTATAGGGAGATCGGGCGTATCGCGTCGCGCCTTGTGCCATTTGTCGAGGATGTCGTGCACCAATGTCCCGCGCAGAGCTGGATCGCTGAACGGGTCGGCAGCGAGCGGATCGAGCGTTTTGAGTTTGAGGATTTCGCGGGCGTAGAATTGATACGGATCGCCCAACAGCCGGTCGAGCGCAGTCGCGCTGATCTTCACATCGCGCTGTGCGGGCGAAGGGTCGGGCGCGGGGCGTGTGTATGGTTCGGCAGGCGGCGGCGCGCGGTCGATACGGGGCAGGATCGCAGGGATAGTCTCTTCGCGATGACCATCGGCCAATTCGCCCAGCAAAGCCTCGACCCTTAGGAGGAAACGCGAGGGAATCGTCGGGCCATCGCCGTCTCGCTGAGCGCGGCTGAGCACGACTTGCGGCGCGCCCATCGCTCCGGCGAGATCGTGCGCGGACAGTCCAATGCGAAACTCCGCGCCGGGAATGCCCAAAACGCGCAACACACCGGGGGCAAGCAGCGCATCGGGACCGGGCGTTTGCGGCCATGTCCCTTCGTTGAGGCCACCGCAGATAACCAGTTCGGCGCGGGCCATGCGCGATTCAAGCAGGCCGTAAATCGCAACGCGCGGGTGACCACCATAGGGAGGACGGACTGCGATCTCGTCCATTGCATCGCGCGTGGCCTTGGCGAGGTCCTTGGGAGCAATCGTGGTGCCAATCGCGCGGGCATGGAGGCGCAAATCCTCTATCCAACTCGCCAGCGCCCGGCCATCCTCGCGCGCCCACAACTGCTCGCCAGCCAGCGCTTCGGCGGCGATAACCATCGTGTCGAGCGCCTCGGCTAGGTCCACGTCCTCCGGCAGCTCGCAAAGCGACGCGAGGACGGCTTCGGCTTCCTCCCACCACTCATGCACCCCCGCTTTGGCTGCGATTGTGCGCAGAGGTTCAAATCCCTGCGCAGGAGATGGCCCGCGCAATTCGCGCTCGAATTTGCGCAGGGCCGAAAGCCAAGCCGCGCGCGCCGCACGATCATCGCCGCGCACCAAGGGATGCGCTAGCGCCCCGATAAGAGCCGTCGGCGAGAGCCCGTCCGAAGCGCATTCCGCCAGCAGTCCAAACAGTCGCCCCGCCGCCGTCAATGACAGCGCTCGGCCCGCCGAATCGTCGGCGGCGATGTTCCAGCGCTCCAGATGTTGCACCACCCGCCGCGCCAGCGAGCGGTCCGCTGTGACCACTGCGACCCGCTTCTCCGGCTCTTCCAGCGCCTCGCGCACAAGCAGGGCGATGGCCTGCGCCTCTTCCTCGCTCGTCGCACTGGTCAGCAAGCGAACGCCCGACAAGCGGCGCTTTTCGGCAGGCAAATCCACCCATGACTGGCTTGCCTTGGGCGGAAGGAACAGCGAGCTGATCGCATGGCTTCGTTCGGGGCGCGCCGCTGCGTCCCCCTTGCGGTGCCAAGGACGCACTTCGCCGCGCGCGATGCCCATCCGATTGAGCAGCAGTTTCAGGTGATATTGCGGGTGGGTCAGCGCGTCGCGCTCGCCAAAGACCTGCCCCCCCGGCTCTGGCGCAGCGCCGGCGCGGCCCAGCTCGTCCAACGCCGGATCGCCCATCGCCAGATCAAGATCCGGCAGGATCACCGCGCCGCCCGGCATATCCGCGATCACCCGCAACAGCCGCGCCAAAGCGGGCGCAGCACTGGTCACGCCAACCGCGACCACCGGCGTTTGCGGCGGCTCTTTGCGCCAATGCTTCGCCGCACGCTCGAACAGCATATTGCGCCGTGTCGCAGCGTCCACTTGCTCGCGCTCTTCCAGCGCAAACTGCCAGCGGGTTTGCACCTTGGTAAAGGTTGCCAGCGAACGCCGCCAATGCTCCGAGAGATCGCCGAGCATATCGAGCACCGGTTCGCTCAGCAGATCGGCGGGAGTCTTTTCCTCGACCAGCAGCCGGTCCATCGTCCGCGCCAATTCGCGCGCCATCCGCAATCGCGCCGCCCCCGGCATAGGCGGGCGGTCTTGCTCGGCCAACTCCTGTTCAAGCAAGTCCGCGAGTTCAAGCCAACGCCGCGTCGGCTCCACCGCAGGCGGAATGTCGCCCGCTCCCAAAGGATCGAGCAGCGCGCCGAGCGATTCGTCGAGGTCAAGATCGCCGATGGTCACCATGCGCGGCATCAACAGGCCGGTCTCGCCCGAATGACGCACAAATGCTTCGGAGATAGTGCGCGCCGCGCGGCTGCTCGGCACCAGCAGGGTCAGCCGCGCAAGGCCCGTCTCGCCTTCCGCATAACGCGGCACCAATCCCGCAACCAGCGCATCGGCAAAGCCGCGATGGGCGGCGATAGAGTAGACCTCGGGCGCGCTCTTTTTACCCACGCTTTAGTGCGTCTTCGGTTGGCGCAATTGCCTGCGGAGTGCCCACTTCAAACCACCGTCCGGTGAAGGCGACGCCGAAAAGCCGCCCTTCCTCTATCGCGCGGTTCCACAGGATGTTGGTCGAAAACTTGCCCTCAGGCGCGTCTCGCAGCAGGCGATGCGAGACCAGTTGAATGCCGGTATAGATGAAAGGCGCGATCCGCCCGGGCTTGCGGCGGCTGAGCAGGCCATTCGGGCCAAGGTGGAAGTCACCTTGCCCGGTAAAATTGGCAGCGCTTTTATGCGGAACAACAAGCAGCAGCGCGTCCATCTCGTCAGGGTCCCAACGCTCGGACAGATCGCGAAACGCATCTCGCGGCCCTTCCAGCCAGATATTGTCGGCGTTCAGGCAAAAGAACGGATCGGACAGTTTGCTCTGCGCCTTGACCATTCCGCCGCCCGTTTCGAGCAGCTCCTCGCGTTCGTCCGAGATCACGACCTGCGGCGCGGTGCGGTCAAGAACATGCGCTTCGAGCGCATCGGCGAGGTAATGCACATTAACCACCGCGCGCGCCACGCCAGCTTCGGCAAGCCGGTCAAGCGCGTGATCGATCAAGGCCTTCCCCGCAACGCGCACCAGCGGCTTTGGCTGGGTCGCGGTCAGCGGACGCATCCGCTTGCCGATCCCGGCGGCCATCACCATCGCCGTGTCGCTGGCCAGTTCGATCATTCGATGGTTCCCCCGCCCGCCTTGCGCAATTCGTCCGGTATGTTTTCGGCAAACCACTGCGCGACCGGTTCAAGCGCGGGATGCTCCAGATCGCGCTCCAGCGCCGCCCACACGCGCGGGATATAGCCGAGATAATGCGGCTTCCCGTCGCGCTTGTGCAGCCGCGCGAAAATGCCGACGATCTTCGCGTTGCGCTGCGCTCCGAGCCGCGCGTAATCGGCGGCAAACTCGCTGTCCGCCTGCGCACGCTCGCAATAACGCGCGAGCATTTTGGTCTCGAGGTCCAGCGACACATCGCGCCGCGCATCCTGCAACAGCGACACCAGATCATAGGCAGGGTGCCCGACCAGCGCGTCCTGAAAATCAATCAGCCCTTGGGGTGCATCGGCCTCCGGATCGCCGAGCAGCATGATATTCTCGGCATGGTAATCGCGCAGCACCGTCACACCGCGCTCCTGACGCGGCATCATCGGGGCCAGCACTGTATCCCACGCAGCCAGATATTCTTGCGCATCGACCGACAGACCCTGTGCGGGACAATACCACTCGGTGAACAACGCAGCCTCGCGCTGATATGTTGGCATATCATAGGGGGCAAAGGGACCCGCGGGCCGTTCGTGCAGCTCGACCAGAGTGTCAATCGCGCGGCTATAGGCCGGCATTTCAGACTGCGGATGATCGTCGAGCCAGTCGCGCATCCGGTCATTGCCGAAATCCTCCAACAGGACCCAGCCCTTGGGCACATCGCTGCTGTAAATCTCCGGCGCGCGCATGCCGTTGGTGCTCAGCCATTCGGCGACGTGGAGAAAGTCGGTCGGGTCTTCATGCGGCGGCGGGGCGTGCATCAACATGCCACGCTCGCCGCTTGGTCGCTTCAACCGAAAATAGCGCCGGAACGAAGCGTCACCCGGAATCGGGTCGATTGCGGCATCGTTCCAGCCCGCTTGGGCGAGAAAATCGTGCAGTCCTGCGGGCAAGTCGCTCATGGCATCCGCCCTAGCCAATCCGCAGCGCCTTTCGCAATCGCCACGCGACCCGTTGCGCCGGTTTCTGTCGCATTTTCCAACGCTATCGACAGGCAAGCGCTCTCATGCCCGAAACCGCCCGCATGATCGGGCCATTCGGCCAGCAGTGCCGCGCCTTCGCGATAATCATCAAGCCCGATCTCGGCGAGCTCGGATGGGTCCTCCAACCGGTAAAAATCGGCGTGTACGATAGGCAGCGAGAGCGGCGGCGCGTCGTAGGTTTCGATGATCGTAAAGGTTGGCGATGGCACCTCACCAGGATAGCCCAGTGCAGCGATAATCGCGCGGGCAAGCGTCGTTTTGCCTGCGCCAAGGCCACCGGTCAAAGCCACGACATCGCCTGCCTTCAGCTTCGCCGCGATAGCCTCACCAAAGCGATCCATCGCGGCCAGATCGGGCAGGTCTATGCGCGCCTCGCCTTCTCTCATGGCAGTCGGATGATCGCGGATGTGCCCACGCCTTCTTCGCTGCTGATTTCGAGCGTGCCGCCATGCGCCTGAATCAGCTGCCTTGCGAGTGGAATACCCAGACCCTGACGCCGTTCGAGCGACCCGTCCTCGCGTTTGCGCAGGCCATCGAGTGCGCGCGACAGGTCTTCCTCGCTCATCCCCTTGCCATTGTCTAAAATGACAAACACCGCGCCCCAATCGTCCGAATTGGACCGGGAGAGGATTTCGATCAGGATATGCCCGTCCTCCGGCGTGCCAGCGATGGCATTGTCGAGCAAGTTGCCCACCGCGCGGGCCAGCTGGCGCGGGTCGGCCTCGATCTTGCGACCCTTTCGCCCTTTGAGATCCAGCCCCAGCTTCGCCGAGATGATCGCGTCCTCGCGCTCGCGCACTATCGTGGTGAGGAAAACCAGCAGGTCGATCTCCTCCTTGGTGATCGGCAGCAGCCCCGCCTCGCTTTGCGACAGGTCCAGCACGTTTTCGACTTGCTCGGTCAAGCGCTCGACCGCATTCAGGATCGCATCGACATACTCACCCGCCTGATCGCTCAAATCGCCCGCCGCGCCCGTCTTGAGCAGCTCTGCGAACCCTCCGATTGTGGTCAGGGGCGTGCGGAATTCGTAGCTCATATTGCCGAGGAAGCGTGCCTTCACCGCGTCTGCTTCTTCAAGCGCAACGGCCCGGTCGCGCAAGGCCTTCTCGGCCTTCTGCGAATCTGTGATGTCGAGCACGGTCAAAAGGCCATTGCCATCGGGCAAAGGGACGCCCGCAAATTCGAGCGTGCGTCCATCGGTCAGTTCAACGCGCCCGCCCTTCTCCTTCCGGTCGAGCGTCGCGGCCCGCACAACCGCGCCAATCGCCGCCGTCTCGCGCGGTTTTTTGAGGTTTTTGCCAATCGCTTCGAGTAGCGCATCGGCGCTCGGGTGGGTATCGAGAAATTCGGGAGACAGCCCCCATGTGCCGGCAAAGCTGCGGTTCCATAGCTGCACCGATCCATCGGGCGCAAAAATCGCCAGCGCTTCAAATAGGCTATCGAGCGTCGCGGTGCGGGTGCGCAGCAGGGTGTCGCGCGCTGCCGACAGCGCCAGCCCCTCGGTCCGGTCTTCCGCGAGCATCACCAGCCCGCCATCGGGCATTGGCTGCGCGACGATCCGCAAGTGTTGCCCCCCGGGCAGCGGCCAGGCTTCTTCCTGCGCTTCGGTGGCCACAAACCACGCGGCGCGCTGCGTGCGCCAGTCAGGGAAGTCGCGCACTTCGGGCGTGCGGCTGCGCTCGCGCGCGTCGGAGAGGAAACGCTCGAAAGACAGCCCTTGCTCGGCGGCCTGCGAGGACAGGCCAAAGACCCGGCGAAACGGGCGATTTGCGAAAACAAGGTTTTCCTCGCCATCAAACTGGGCAACCCCGACCGAAAGCTGGTCCATCATGGCCCGTTGCGCCTCGCGATAGGCACGCAATTCGCGGCGCTGCTGTTGCTGCTCTTCGATATCGATGGCGTATCCAGCCACACCGCCGGGCGAAAGCGGCATATCGCTGACCCTGATACTGCGCCGCTTGCCATAGACCGTTGCGGTAACCGTGCGCTCGATCTTCTGATCGGCCTTCAGCGCGGCCGCCGCAATCTGGGCCGGCGTGCGATCATCTTCCGGTTCGAGCAGTTCAATTTGCTCGTTGACCACTGCATCGGCGCTTTCTGCGCCAACCGCCTGCACATAGGCCTCGTTCACCTGCTGAAGCCGCATATTGTGATTTCGGAACCACATCGGCATCGGCGCCGCTTCGATCAGGCCATTGAGCGCTGCGAAGTTGCTCCGCGCCTCGGCCTCCGACTTGCGAAGCTGCGACAACTCGCTCTCGCTTTCGGAGAAGTCGAACACCCAGACTAGCGCCGCGCCCCCGGGCGAAACCTGCGGATCGGCCAGCGCACCATGCAAGGCGAGACTGCGCTGCGCTCCGGGCGGCGTGACAATCATCTGAAAGGGCGCTGCGCTGGTTTGGGTGAGCCGAACTTTATCCCACAGGGCATCGACTTGCTCGCGCGACAGCCCCTGCTCTTCACCAAGGTGATCGTCCGCTGAAAGCTCGCTGATATAGGCGGGTAGAGCATCCAGCCCCAACCAGCGCGCCAAACGCTCAGGCGCTTCGATCTTTCCGTCCACTCGCACCAGCATCGGGATCGCCGGTGCGGCATCAAGCAGGTTCTGCATTCGCTTGAGAGAGGTTTGAAGCGACTTCGTCCGTCGCGCCTTGGCATTGGCACGCAGCATGACCACCGCGGCGCCCACCATCCATGCGGCGAGCACCAGTCCGATCAGCGCAAGTGCGGTGGGCGAAAACTCCATACTCACCAGCTATTGCCCCAAGGCTTTGCTTGCAACGTGCACAACAAAAAAGCCCCCGCAAATGCGAGGGCTTTTTCGAAGTTTCTGCGATGACCCGGCGGGATCAGTAGCGATAGTGATCCGGCTTGAACGGACCCTCGGCAGGGACACCGATGTAATCGGCCTGCTTCTGGCTCAGCTTGCTCAGCTCCACGCCCAGCTTTTCGAGGTGCAGCGCGGCGACCTTTTCGTCGAGATGCTTGGGCAGAACGTAAACGTCGTTCTCGTACTCGTCCGACTTGGTGTAGAGTTCGATCTGGGCCAGAACCTGATTGGTGAAGCTCGCGCTCATCACAAAGCTCGGGTGGCCGGTGGCGCAGCCGAGGTTCACAAGACGGCCTTTGGCAAGGATCAGCAGCGAATTGCCGTCCGGGAAAGTAACCAGATCGGTGCCTTCCTTGATTTCCTTCCACTCGTAATTGTCGAGCGCGGAGATCTGAATTTCGCTGTCGAAGTGGCCGATATTGCAGACGATGGCCATGTTCTTCATCGCCTTCATCTGCTCGCCAGTGATCACGTCTTCATTGCCGGTTGCGGTCACGAAGATGTCGGCGCGCTTGACCGCTTCGTCCATCGAAACGACTTCGTAGCCGTCCATGGCCGCTTGCAAAGCGCAGATCGGGTCGATTTCGGTGACCATCACGCGGGCGCCGCCATCGCGCAGCGAGGCAGCCGAGCCCTTGCCGACATCGCCATAGCCCGCGACGCACGCAACCTTACCGGCCAGCATCACGTCGGTCGCACGGCGGATCGCGTCGACCAGCGATTCCTTACAACCATACAGGTTGTCGAACTTCGACTTGGTGACCGAGTCGTTCACGTTGATCGCTGGGAACGGCAGCTTGCCAGCCTTGGCGATCTGATAAAGGCGCATCACGCCGGTGGTGGTTTCTTCTGAAACGCCTTTGATGTTCTTCACCGACTTTGTGAGATAGCCGGGCTTTGCCGCGACATAGGCTTTCAGAGCCTTCTGCATCTCGATCTCTTCGGCGTTTTGCGGCTCGGGCATTTCTTCGCCCGCTTCAAGGCGCGCGCCCCATAGAGCGAACATGGTCGCATCGCCGCCATCGTCGAGGATGATGTTGGCGGTCAGGTCCGGGTTTTCTTCGGTCGACCAATCGAAGATGCGGCCAACATATTCCCAGTAATCCGCCAGAGTCTCGCCTTTGATCGCGAACACTGGAATACCCTGATCAGCGATGGCTGCAGCAGCGTGATCCTGCGTCGAGAAGATGTTGCATGTCGCCCAGCGCACTTCCGCGCCCAGCGCAACCAGCGTTTCGATCAGAACGGCGGTCTGGATCGTCATGTGGAGCGAGCCGGTGATGCGCGCGCCTTTGAGCGGCTGCGACGCGCCATATTCCTCGCGCAAAGCCATAAGGCCGGGCATTTCGGTTTCGGCAATGGCGATTTCATCGCGGCCGAATTGTGCCAGCGCAATGTCTTTGATGATGTATTCGTGGGTGGGGGCAATCGCGGTGGCCATGGGGATTCTCCTAGGGTGAAATATCTTCTTGCTGCGCGCCCTAGCGATGGACCGGCATACAAGCAAATATAAAGTTATCTTTATATGTCCAATTTCATCTGGTGATGGAGCAAGCGATATCAAGACGCTCTCTGAAGACTGCCGCTCATTGCCGGTAAGGGCCGCAGGCCCTATCGTGCGCCGTCATGCAAGCCATAGTTCGAACTGCGTTGATTTGGACGGGATTGGCCGGTGGCTTGGCATCGGCGCCTTTGGCCGTTCCCGCAACAGCCCAGTCCTTCGCAGATTACCCGCGTACGAAGATCGAATACTACACCGTCTCAGCCACCAACCCGCGCGATCTGCGGCGACAAATCCGCAATCGTGGACCTGGTGATTCCGGCGGGGGCACTGTGACTGCCCGCGCCTTCTACACCTTCAAATGGACATTGCGCACGAACGGCCCAAAGCGCTGCAAGGCAAGGCTTACGATCGACAGCAAGGTGATCTTTCCAAAGCACTCCAACCCAAACGGTTTATCGCCCGAATTGCGCGCCGATTGGGAGCGTTTCATCCGAGAGCTCGAACGCCACGAAATGCAGCATATCAGGCTGGCCTACCGCGCACTCCCCAAGCTCAGGGCGGCACTGGAAAACGGGCATTGCAAGAGCGCCTATAACCGCGCCGCCAAGGTCGAGGCAGCGCTCAATCGCCAGCAAAGGGCCTTCGACGCCGGACCCGAAGGCGCGGTCGCGCACGGGATGCTCTTCCCCTGAAACCTGCGCGGGCACCATTCTTCAATTGCAGCACACGCTCCCGCGCTTATATCTTCCACACAAGCTGTTGATCCCAAGAGAGAGGAACACCTCATGACGATTTCCGTAGGCGACAAACTCCCCGATGTAACCATGGTCAAGGCGACCGCCGAGGGCCCGCAGCCAGTTCAATCGAGCGAGTATTTCGCTGGCAAAAAGGTGGCGCTGTTCTCGGTACCCGGCGCGTTCACGCCGACATGCTCTGCCAAGCACCTTCCCGGCTTTGTCGAGAAAGCCGACGAGCTTAAGGCAAAGGGCGTCGACGAGATTGTAGGCACCGCAGTCAACGATGCGTTCGTAATGGGCGCATGGAATTCGGCCGCTGGCAGCGATGCAATCACGATGCTGGCCGACGGCAATGGTGACTTTGCCGAAGGAGTCGGCCTAACCATGGACGGGTCAGGCTTCGGCATGGGCAAGCGCGGCCAGCGTTTCTCGATGGTCGTGAACGACGGCGTTGTCGAACAACTTAACGTCGAAGCCCCCGGCGATTTCAAAGTGTCGAGCGCGGAGCATATGCTCGGGCAGATGTGACGACGACTACTGCTCTTCTACAGGAAGCGCATAAGTCACGGTCGACTGCGCGCAGATATTGTCGGGGTCATCCTGCCATATCCGCACATCGACCGTGGCCAGCCGCCGCCCGAGTTTGATTATGGTGGCATCGGCGAGAAAATCACGCTCGGCGATCGCGCGCAGGAAACTCATGTTGAGATTGCTGGTCACCGCCATCGGCACGATCCCGATATGCGCAAGGATCACCGCATAGGCTGCGCGGTCTGCAAAGGCCATTTGAGTGGGGCCTGACACGATCCCGCCCGGTCTGAGCATCGCCGCACCGCCGCTGTGCCGCAGCCGCATAAAGCCCGGCCGCAATTCTTCGAACTGGTGGAAATTGCGATCCTGTCCGGGAAACGCCTCAACAAAGAAGTCGGCTAGCTGTTCGGTTGTCAGAATGGGAGCAAGGTTGCGGGCCATGAGGATCTCATGGCCTTAAACACCCCTCGCCTCAATAGCCCATCAGGCTCATGACCTCTTTGCGGCTGCGATGATCTTCAAGGAAGCACCCCATCATGCGGCTGGTCAGCATCTCGACCTCGTGAACTTTTACGCCGCGCCCTGTCATACAGCCATGCTCGGCTTCGATGACGACGGCGACACCGCGCGGCTCCAGATTGTTCCAGATACACTCGGCGACTTCAGCGGTCAGGCGCTCTTGCACCTGCAGCCGGTTGGCAAAGCCGTGGAGCACGCGAGCCAGCTTTGAAATGCCGACAACCTTCTTGTCCGGCAGATAGGCAATGTGCGCCTTGCCGGTGATAGGAGCCATGTGGTGTTCGCAATGCGACTGAAAAGGAATGTCTTTCAGCAGCACAATCTCGTCATAGCCGCCAACCTCTTCAAAAATACGCGATAGGTGGATCGAAGGATCTTCCTGATTACCACGGCAATATTCCAGCCACGCGCGGCCGACCCGCTTGGGAGTATCAATCAGTCCTTCGCGTGTCGGATCATCGCCAGCCCAGCGCAGCAGCGTGCGGATGGCGTCTTGTACATCCTCTGGCACATCAGGCTTGTTCAGCGGATTGTCCGGGTCAAAATTGTCATCATGTGAGCCCATATAGTTCATTGCGGTACCTTTCTGTAGCCGAATTCGGCTTATTCCTGGCAAGCAGATAGACCCGGTGCTTGGCCCGCTACTCAATCAAATATGATCCCACATGGAAAAATCGTCGATGCGCCAACGAGTTCCGAGCTAGCTACGAAACATATAGCGCTTTGGATGATTGCAGCCGCGATTGACCGCCCCACGCCTAACTATATAGTGACGCTGGAGAAATTTTCACCCCCCAAAGGCGAAGACAACAAAAAAGCCAACCTCTGGCGAGATGGGCCTGTTTGGCGCGCCAGGAAGGATTGCCTCGCTCGCTCTGCTCGCTCGTCCTCTCCGGCGGCTACACCGCCTCCGAATCCGAACGGGTCCGCCTCCTCCCTTTGACCCACCAAAAAAGCCCACCCCCGAAGGGATGGGCTTGTTTGGCGCGCCAGGAAGGATTCGAACCTCCGGCCGCCTGATTCGTAGTCAGGTACTCTATCCAGCTGAGCTACTGGCGCGCGTGAGGAGCGGCACATAAGGTGGCCTGCCCGCCTTGGCAACACTTCTTTGTGCCAAAATCTGCCCGACGATCACTGATCGCTGAACAAGCGCGCGGCGAGTTCCACATCGAGCGGCGGCATCTCCAAGTCTGTGACCTGCCCCGATTCGTACCAGGCAATTGCTCCGCCTTCCAAAGCCCTCGGTTCGCCATTCCATTCGCCGATTTTGTAAAGAAGTATTACAATGGGGCGATTGTGATCACCCGCGTTTCCCTGCGCGAAGCCTGCGGGAATGCAGTCTTCAGGTCCCACAGTGATCCCCAATTCTTCGGCCAACTCACGGGTGATCGCCCCCAACGGAGTTTCGCCCGGATCGACCTTGCCCCCCGGGAATTCCCATAGGCCTGCGTGATGTTTCCCTTCAGGTCTTCGATGCATAAGCCACGCAACACCGTCGCGGTGCAGCGCGGCGGCAACCACACACTGAAAGCCTGAATGAATGTCGGAAAATTTTCCAACCGCGCGCGACAAATCAACCAATTCTTAATCTCCTGAGCCGATTTCCGATCGTGTCAGAAACGTAACAGCAGGTGTTCCTATGATTTTGACGACCTTCCTCAAGCACATTGGGAACGACGAGTCAGGAGCAACTGCAGTAGAATACGGACTGATCGCATCGTTGGTAGTTCTCGCAGCCATGGGTGGTTACCAAGCACTTGGAGACCAGAATGACACAGGCTGGGGAAACCTCGAACGACGCGTAACTGATGCGATGGGCGGTTAAGCTTATTGAAAGGGTCGGAATTAAGATTTTTTCAATCGGTGACGCTTAGAGCAACGATTGTCCGTTCGAGAATTTGGATGGGCATGGGTACCGAAGACCAAGACTTGAACCAGGAGACTACACATGAAATTTTTCAACAAACTGGCTCGTGACGAGCAAGGCGCTACCGCAATTGAGTACGGCCTGATTGCTGCTCTGATCGCTGTTGCTGCTATCGCTGCAATGCAGAGCCTCGGTGGCCAGTTGAACGACACCTTCTCGGAAGTCGCTACCAACATGAACAC
>JBCCOF010000037.1:0-21537 GCA_039025455.1 Pseudomonadota bacterium
CGGCCTGCAAGGCTCGGGTAAGACGACCACGACGGCCAAGCTCGGCAAGCTGATCCGCGAAAAGCACGGCAAGAAGGCCATGATGGCCTCGCTCGACGTCAATCGCCCCGCCGCGCAGGAGCAGCTGGCGGTGCTGGGTGAGCAGGTCGATATCGCGACCCTGCCGATCATCGCGGGCCAACAGCCGGTCGATATCGCCCGGCGGGCGATGGAATCGGCGCGGCTCCAGAATTTCGACGTGCTGCTGCTCGACACCGCTGGTCGCCTGCATGTCGACGAAGCGCTGATGGCTGAAATGAAGGCCGTCTCGGGCGTTTCCGCGCCGACCGAAGTGCTGCTTGTGGTCGACTCGCTGACGGGTCAGGACGCAGTCAACGTGGCGCAAAGCTTCTCCGGCGAAGTCCCGCTGACCGGCGTTGTGCTCACCCGCATGGACGGCGATGCGCGCGGCGGCGCGGCGCTGTCGATGCGGGCTGTGACTGGCAAGCCGATCAAGTTTGCGGGCACGGGCGAAAAGCTCGACGCAATCGAAGCCTTTCGCCCCGGTTCTGTGGCCGACCGCATTCTGGGCATGGGCGACGTTGTCAGCCTGGTCGAAAAGGCCGCTGCGACGATCAAGGAAGAGGAAGCTGAAGAGCTCGCCCGCACTTTCGAAAAGGGCAAATTCGACCTCAACGACCTGCGCATGCAATTGAAGCAGATGCAGAATATGGGCGGCCTCGGGATGCTCGCGGGCATGATGCCGGGCATGAAGAAGGCCAAGGCGGCGATGGCGGCTGCGGATATGGACGACAAGGTTCTCGTCCACATGGATGCGATCATCGCGTCGATGACGGCCAAGGAACGCGCCAATCCGAACCTGATGAACGCCAAGCGAAAGAGGCGCGTTGCGGCGGGCAGCGGCACGGATGTTCAGCGGGTGAACAAGCTGCTGAAAATGCATCAGGAAATGAGCCGCGCGATGAAACAGATCAAGAAAATGGGCGGTCTAAAGGGCCTCGCGTCCATGTTTGGCGGCGGCATGCCCGGAATGGGCGGCGGCGATGCCGGTGGTCTGCCTCCGGGTGGCCTGCCGGGGCTTGGCGGACCGGGTGGTCTGGGCGGCTCGGGCAGCATGGGCGGTCCTGGTGGATTACCCCCCGGTCTAGGCGGACCGAAACCCAAGAAATGAACTCAAGAACAACGCACTAACTGATATTTCAATCGAAAGGTATTAACTCATGGCAATTGCACTCCGGCTTTCGCGTGGCGGCGCTAAGAAGCGCCCTTATTATCGCATCGTGGCCGCTGACAACCGGTCTCCGCGCGACGGCAAATATCTCGAGCAGATCGGCACCTACAACCCGTTGCTTGCCAAGGATGATGAGAACCGCGTCAAGCTGAACGAAGATCGCATCCGCTATTGGCTGGGCGTTGGCGCCAAGCCGTCGGACCGTGTTCTGCGTTTCCTCGATGCCGCTGGCATCCTCGAGCGTGCACCGCGCAACAACCCTCAGAAAGCCGAGCCGGGCGAGAAAGCCAAGGAACGCGCCGAAGAGAAGGCAGAGAAGGCAAAGGACGCCGCAGAAGCAGCAGAGGCCGCAAAGGCCGCTGAAGAGGAAGCCAAGGCCGAAGCGGCAACTGCCGAAGCCGAAGCACCCGCTGAGGAAGCCGCTCCTGCCGAAGAAGCTGCTCCAGCCGAGGACGCGCCTGCGGAAGAGGCTGCCGCTGAAGAGGCTCCTGCTGAAGAAGCAACTGAAGAAAAGGCCGAGGACTAAGTTCCTATGCCTTTCCCCGCTCACCCTGAGCCTGTCGAAGGGTTGCTCTTCCTTTGGGGCAGATGCTCGAAAGAAAAGTACAGTGCTTCGACAAGCTTAGCACAAGCGGGGATTTGATCGTGGGTTCCAAACCCATCGACCTCGCCGCGATCACCGGGGCGCATGGTGTTGCAGGCGAGGTTCGGCTCAAATTGTTCGGGGAGGGCGTGGAAGCGCTCTCCCGTCACAGGGCTTTCAGCTCGAGCAAAGACGGCAATGCACGCGGCGACCTCACGCTCGCCAAGATCCGCTCGGACAACAAAGGCGGCGCGGTGGCGCGCTTCGCCGAATGCTCCAACCGCAATGATGCCGAGAAACTGCGAGGCACGGTGCTTTCGGTGTCGCGCGAGGCGCTGCCGGAGCTTGAGGCGGATGAGTATTACCACGCCGACCTGATCGGACTGCCGGTCGAAACCGAAACAGGCGCAAAGCTGGGCCACGTGATTGGGGTCGAGAACCACGGCGCGACCGACATAATCGACATCGAGCGCGATCCGCCCCCTGCCAAAGGCATGAAGACCTTTATGGTCCCGATGACCAAGGCAGCGGTGATCAGTTGGGACGCCAAAAAGCTCGTAATCGCGAGCGATTTTGCCGAGGATTGAAGCGGCGCAGCGGGCGCGCTTGCGAGGGCTGTCACTCCCGATTAGGGCAGGCGCATGCTTATAGCTGTCAGCAGTTTCGTATTTGTAGCCCTGATCTTGGTGATGTTCACGCTCGGCAGCGTGCTGCTTGTGAGTTTCTTCATGAATGCCGCGTCGCGCGGCACGCGCGTTTTTGTGGCAGCGATGGCGGGGCCGACTGGGCTTTTGATCCCGACCTTCTTCATATCCGGAGGTGGCGAGCAACCCCATTTGCTCGAATTCGGAATTGCGGTTGTGGTCATTGGCGCCATTGCAAGCGTGATAATTGGCTGGCCGGTGGCCTATCTGGCGACCAAGCGGCTTGACCGGATGACGCAGTTCGACGTGGGGACTTTCGAATGACCAAACTCAATGTCGCGATTTGCCAAGCCGCGCCTGTACCGCTCGATTTCACTGGCGGGATAGAGAAAGCCACGCGGCTGGCGCGCGAGGCTGTTGAAGGCGGCGCGCAGTTCGTCGCGTTTGGCGAGACCTTTCTGGGCGGCTACCCGCTGTGGCTGGACGAGGCTCCGGGCGCGGCTTTGTGGGACCATCCGGGGACCAAGGCATGCCACCAGATCATGCTCGACCAAGCGATTGTGCCCGGGGATGAGCGGCTTCTGCCATTGCAGGAGCTGTGCGACGAGACCGGCGCGTGCATCTCCATTGGCGCGCATGAGCGGTTGCGTCAGAGCCTTTATAACAACCAATTGCTGTTCCGCCCCGGCGAGCCACCGCTTGAACACCGTAAGCTGGTTCCCACCCATGGCGAGCGCCTGATCTGGATGCGCGGCGATGGCTCGACTTTGGGCGTGCACGAGGCCGAATGGGGCCGGGCGGGCAACCTGATCTGCTGGGAGCACTGGATGCCGCTGGCGCGCGCAGCGATGCACAATCTGGGCGAGAGCGTGCATGTCGCGGCATGGCCGACCGTGCGCGAGGAATATGCGCTGGCCTCGCGGCACTATGCGATGGAGGGGCGTTGCTTTGTGCTGGCCGCGGGCTTGGTGCAAGATAAGTCGGATTTGTTCGAGGGGCTTGAACGCGTGGGCGGTAACCCACAAGCGAAAGAGCTGTTCGAGGCGATTGAGGGCGAGGTGCTCAACCGAGGCGGTTCCATGGTGATTGTACCCGATGCGCGGGTGCTGGCGAAGGCGGGTGAGGGTGAGGAGACTTTGCACGCCGAGATTGACCTCAGCGAGATCGGGCAGGGGCTGGCGAGCCTTGATACTGACGGGCATTATTCGCGGCCTGATGTGTTCGAGCTGAGTGTGGATACGCGGGCTAAGGATGGGGTGAATTGGGGATGACCTTGAGCCTTCTGTCGGCAGCGGCCGCTGCCATCGAAAGCTGCGGTTTCGATTGCTCTGATGAAAAGCAACAGCTTGCTGATCTTTTGGGATCAACGTTTGACGGAATAATTTTGCTTCCGTTTGCAATGCTTTTTGTGTGGGGCATTCATCGTTCGAAGCTAAACCGCTGGTTTTTTGTTACCGCAGCTTTTGCTACGGTTTTTGCCCTGGTTTTTTCTAGTATCGTAGCCCTATTTGTTGCCCCTATTTTCCTCTTCAGCGACCTGATGCTTGAGATGGTTGGTCTGGATAGGTTTGTATATCAACCGATGCCTGCCATCTTGGTCTGCTTCGGAGGTGCGTTAGTCCTTGCATGGTGGCTTATGCATCGAGATCACATAGAGGCATTTGAGTGACCCTAGCCGCCAACACAAACCCGTTCGCCCTGAGCTTGTCGAAGGGCTGTCCTTTACTTTTTCCAAAGGCGCAGAAGAAAGTGCAGTGCTTCGACAGGCTCAGCACGAACGGGAAACTAACGTAAACACAAGCCCATGACCTTCGCCGCCACCATCCTCACGCTCTATCCGGAGATGTTTCCCGGACCGCTCGGCACTTCGCTGGCAGGCAAGGCGCTGGAGCGGGGGGATTGGTCTTGTGCAACCGTCAACCCGCGCGACTTTGCCTCTGACAAGCACCGCACCGTGGATGATACGCCCGCAGGGGGCGGGGCGGGGATGGTGCTTAAGGCGGATGTGATGGCGGCGGCGTTGGATTATGTGACCAATCCTAAAGCCGTTCGTGCTGAGCCTGTCGAAGCACCGCCCTTTTCTTCTGATCAAGCGCTACAAGTGAAAGACGGTCCTTCGACAAGCTCAGGACGAGCGGTAGTTCCCGTGTTAGCCATGACCCCGCGCGGCAAACCCATCACTCAGGCGCGCATCCGCGAGATCGCTTGCGGTCCCGGCGTCACCTTAATCTGTGGCCGGTTCGAGGGTTTCGACGAGCGCCTGTTCGACGCGCGACCGCAGATCGAACAAGTAAGCCTCGCCGATATTGTTCTCTCGGGCGGAGAACCGGCGGCGCTCGCGATACTTGATGCTTGCATTCGGCTGCTTCCCGGCGTAATGGGCGCGCCTTCTAGCGGGGCCGAAGAGTCGTTCGAGGACGGCTTGCTCGAATACCCGCAATACACCCGACCTCAAGAGTGGGAAGGGCGCACGATCCCCGAAGTGCTGCGATCGGGGGATCATGCGAAGATTGCGGCATGGCGCAAAGCCAAGTCGGAAGAGATTACTCGGTTACGCAGGCCGGACCTTTGGGAACGTCACGAGGGCGTTCGGGACCAGTCTGCCTCTGGCGCGCGGCGAAAAGACAAGGATACGGACCAGTGAACCTGATCCAGCAAATCGAAGCCGAAGAAATCGGCAAGGTTGAAAAAGAGATTCCGGAATTTCGCGCGGGCGACACCGTTCGCGTGGGTGTGAAAGTTGTCGAAGGAACGCGCGAGCGTGTTCAGAACTTCGAAGGCGTCGTGATCGCGCGGTCAAACCGCGGCATGGGCAGCAACTTCACCGTTCGCAAAATTAGCTTTGGTGAAGGCGTGGAACGTGTGTTCCCGCTCTACTCGCCGATCGTCGACAGCATCACTGTGGTGCGTCGCGGTGTCGTGCGCCGTGCGAAGCTGTACTATCTGCGTGGCCGCACCGGTAAGCGTGCGCGCATCGCCGAGCGTCGGGACAACACCGCCAAGAGCTAAACGCTGTTGGATGCGAAATTTCAAAGGGCGGTCCTTTCGGGGCCGCCCTTTTTTGCGTTCAGGCTCTATTTCACCGTTGCGAGCCAAAGCGAACCCATTCAAGGTTGATCTATGAAATGCCTCGCGGCCGGACGGCTGAGGCAGTCTTGCAATTGAAGGGACTCCGCTTGCATGCGCTATATTCTCGCCGCCACAGCGATCATGATGGCATCTCCGGCAATGGCTGATGGTCACAAGGAACCCGAGGGATCGGGCGATCTGACATTCGAGCGCGTTTTTGCCTCGCCTTCGCTCAACGGCCCATCGCCGCGGCAGGCGAAGCTCTCGCCCGATGGAAAGTTTTTAACGCTTCTGCGCAACCGCAAGGATGATCGCGAGCGATATGACCTCTGGGGCTTTGAGATCGCGACTGAAGAATGGCGCATGCTGGTCGACAGCGAGGCGCTGGGCACGGGCCGCGAATTGTCCGAGGACGAAAAGATGCAGCGCGAGCGCGCGCGCGTCGGCAGCCTGAAAGGTATCATCAATTACCAATGGTCCAGCGATGGCAGCGGCGTGTTGGTGCCGCTGGATGGTGATCTCTATTTCGCGCGGCTCAACGGGGAGGTCACGCGCCTGACTGACACCGAGGAGAGCGAGCTCAACCCCAAGCTATCGCCGCAATCGCGCTCGGTCTCCTTTGTACGCGACCGTCAGCTCTGGGTCGGCAAAGTGGGCGAAGAGCCCGCCCCGATCACGCCCAAGGAAGACGACACGATCCGCTGGGGCGAAGCGGAATTTGTGGCGCAAGAGGAAATGGGGCGCCTGACCGGCTATTGGTGGTCACCCGATGACAGCCGCATCGTCGTTCAGCGCACCGATGAAAGCCCCGTCGGCATCGTCACCCGTGCGGCCATTGGAGCGACGGGCACCAAGGTGTTCGACCAACGCTATCCCGTCGCGGGTTCCGACAACGCGATTGTCGAACTGTTTGTGATGAACCCCGATGGATCGGATCAGGTTAAAATCGACCTGGGCGAGGAAACCGATATCTATGTCGCGCGGGTCAACTGGGGACCGGATGGCAATGTCTATGTCCAGCGCCAGAACCGCGAGCAGACCGTGCTCGACATGCTGAAGGTCGATCCGGCCACCGGCGCGAGCGAGATTTGGTTCACCGAAAAAGCCGCGCGCGAGGAATACTGGATTAATCTGTCTGACGATTACAGCTTCCTTTCGGACGGTTCGCTCCTCTGGTGGTCCGAGCGCGATGGTTTCGGGCATTTTTACCGGTTCGATGGCAGCGAATGGACGCAGCTTACCAGCGGGTCCTCACCCGCAACCTCACTCATCGGTTTGAATGAAGAGGCCAACGAGCTGTATTTCCGCCGGACCGATGATGTGCTGACCCAGCAGATCTATCGCGCCAGTCTCGACCGGCAAACAACGCCGACGCTGCTGAGCGACAAAGCCTATTACAACGGCGCTTTCATGGATGGATCGGGCACGACGATGGTGATCAGCCGCTCGGCCACCAACCAGCCCACGCAAAGCTATCTGGCGGACAAGGACGGCAAGCGCATCACGTGGATCGAGGAAAACGCTCTCGATGCCGATCACCCTTACACGCCCTATCTAGCGAGCCATGTCGCGCCCGAATACGGCACGGTGAAGGCCGAGGACGGAACCGATCTGCACTGGATGATGCTCAAGCCCGAAATGGAGCCGGGCAAGAAGTATCCGGTGTTTTACTACCATTACAGCGGGCCGGGCCCGCAGATTGTCGACAAGGGCTGGCAAGGCGCTTTGGCGCAGGCGGTCGTCGATAAGGGATACATCTACTTCGCGCTCGACAATCGCGGCACGGCCAATCGCGGTGTCGATTTCGAACAACCGCTCTACCGCGCGATGGGCGGGGTTGAAGTGCGCGACCAGAAGGTCGGCGCGGAATTTCTCAAGACACTCGATTTCGTCGATCCCGACAAGCTGGCCATCTATGGCTGGTCCTATGGCGGCTATATGACGCTGAAACAGCTGCAGGCCGACCCCGGATTGTACGCGGCGGGCATTTCAGGCGCTCCCGTGACCAAGTGGGAGCTGTATGACACCCATTACACCGAGCGGTTTATGGGCGATCCGCGCACAGTGCCCGAGGCATATGAGGCCGCCAGCGCTATTCCCGATGCGACCAAGATCAGCGATCCTCTGTTGCTGATCCATGGCATGGCGGATGACAATGTGGTTTTCGAGAACTCCTCCGAGCTGATTAGCGTGCTGCAAGAGGGCAATGTGCCGTTCGAGATGATGCTCTATCCCGGCTACACCCACCGCGTGTCCGGCCCGAACATCTCCCCGCATATGTGGAATTCGATCTTCCGCTTCCTCGAAGCGCATGGGGTTACGCCGCCGGAATAACAGCTTTTCGTGCTTGGCGAATCGCCGTGAACCGTTAATTTCACTACGGTTTTGTGGTGTCAGGTCTAAAGGAGCGCGAGATGCGCAATGTGCTTTTGGCGGCAGTGTCGTGCCTGGTGATTGCCGGCTGTGAGAGCGGGCCGACTGATACGGAGAAATTCATTGACCGGGTGAAGGAAGAGATCGCGGCGGTCGAAGACAACATCGAGGATCAAAAGGGCGAGCTTTCCGATGTGAAAACCGACCTGACCGAAGCAAACAGCCAGTGCGCCACCGTCAAGAGCGACCGTTCCAAACGCATCAACGAGCTTAAGGCATCCATTACCGACAGCCTCGACCAGGTTGAACGCGCCAATACTAGCAACAACAGTTTCGATGGCGACAGCTGGACCGTTGCCATTGAGTCGCTTTCCGATTCCAGCTGGAGCTGGCTTGAGAAAGAGTATCGCTACAATGTCGATGCTTTCGACGACGAAGAGGCGAGGGTCGATGAAATTCGCTACTCGGTGGATCCGCAAAAGCTATCCACGAAGGTTGAAGTGGGCGAATATAACGGCTTTCCCGCAGTCGTCCTGAAATGCGAGGGCGGCGCGAATTGCATCTCGGGCAAAGGCTCAAGCAAACAGGGAACCCGGTCGTCGAGCACACGCAGTCGCGATACCAAAGAGCGCAACATAAATAAGCAGATCAAGCGTAATTATTGGCCGGTTTCCTCTGCCAATATCAGCGGAAAGGTGGCTCAGACGGCCTCCGACCATATTGCTCTTTACCGCAACGAAACGCCCGAAGCGTGTGGGAAGGTCGAAGAACTGGAGACCGAGAAGTCGAGCCTTGAAACCGAGATCGCCAATCTGGAGGAGAAATTTGCTTCGCTTGAATCCGACTTGCGCACGGCTGAAGCGAGGGTCGAGTAATCCCGAGTGAATGCACCGACGTCACCCGAGCGGAGTCGAAGACGGCCGGAGGCCAATGCTGGGGTCTCATGCCGATAGCACGGCTCTTGGTCGCTTGAGATCCCAGCTTCCGCTGGGATGACGCTCAGCGGTCAAGCCAATCCAGCACTTTGGCCGCGACCTCGTCGGGTGCCTCGACTTGAGGGTAGTGCCCGACCGTCTCAATCAAGTGATGCCGCGCATCCGGCAGCACCTCGCGCCATTTGTCATAAGCGTGCTTGCCTGACACAGGATCGAGTGCGCCGTTGATAAGGCCGATATGCGCTTCGCTGCTCCGCAAAGCGCCTTCCCAGCGGGTTTTGTGTTCAACCCGATCGGCGATGTAGTGAAGCAGTTTGTGCATGATCCGGTTGCCATCATTGTGACTGATAAGGTGCCAGAATTGGTCGAGCTCGGTCTCGCTTGGCTGCGTGTCGGGGCCGAAGACTTCGGAAAAGCTCTTCCCGAAGCCTTTGCGGCTGAACAATAGCCCGAGCAGGAAACCCAATGGCGAAACGCCGAGCTTTTGCATCGGGCGCGGGCGGTGTTGATCGGGGAATATCCCGCCATTCAGAAACAGGCACTGCGCAAGACCATGCGCGCCCGATCCCTCGCTTTGGCGCGCCAGCATTTCCTGCCCGACCGAAACACCGTAATCGTGCACCAGCGCGTCGAACTGACCGATGCCCAGATGGTCGAGCAGTGCCTCTTGCAGATCAGTCTGTCGATGGATCGAATAGCCGAAGCCGTCAAATCCGTGCTTGGGCTTATCCGAAAGGCCAAACCCCAGCATATCGCACGCGACCAAGCTGCGTTTTGCACCCAGCGTCTCCCAAACCGGCACCCAGTCCCACGCGCAAGTCGGAAAGCCATGCACCAGCAAAAGCGGAAGCCCGCCGCTGTCGCTGTTGGTCCAATAGGCAATTTGTTGCCCCTCAAAGGCGAAATAGCTCGCCTTGTCCTGCCAAGCCTGCAAATCCACCACCGCTGCTCCCGTTTATCTCTTGCCAAGCCACGCTTGGCGCGGCAGCGCACGCAAGGCAAACATGCATTTGATCTGGAGTATGTGAATTGGGCTATCGGGTGGCAATCGTCGGGGCGACCGGCAATGTCGGGCGCGAAATGATGCAGGTGCTCGCCGAGCGCGAATTTCCCTGCGACGATATCGCAGCGGTTGCGAGCGGTCGCAGTCAGGGCACCGAGGTGGAATTTGGCGACACCGGCCGCATGCTCAAATGCCAGAATATCGAGCACTTCGATTGGACGGGATGGGACATTGCGCTGTTTTCTGCGGGCAGCGGCCCGGCCAAGGAATACGCCCCGAAAGCGGCGGCAGCGGGCTGCGTCGTGATCGACAACTCATCGCTGTTCCGGATGGAGCCGGACGTGCCGCGGATCGTGCCCGAGGTAAACCCGGACGCGATTGACGGCTATTCCGCGCGCAACATCATCGCCAACCCCAATTGCTCGACCGCGCAGCTGGTGGTGGCGCTCAAGCCGCTGCACGACGCCGCGACGATCAAGCGCGTTGTCGTATCGACCTATCAGTCGGTTTCGGGCGCGGGCAAAGCGGGCATGGATGAGCTGTTCGAGCAAAGCCGCGCGATCTTTGTCGGCGATCCGGTGGAGCCGGCGACTTTCACCAAGCAGATCGCCTTCAACGTCATCCCGCACATTGATGTGTTCCTTGAGGATGGATCGACCAAGGAAGAGTGGAAGATGATGGTCGAGACAAAGAAGATCCTCGACCCCAAGATCAAAATGAATGCGACATGCGTACGCGTGCCCGTCTTCGTCGGTCATTCCGAAGCGGTGAACATCGAATTCGAAAACGAGATTACGGCTGAGCAAGCGCAAGAGATCCTGCGCGAAGCGCCGGGCATCATGCTGATCGATAAGCGCGAGGACGAAGGATACGTCACTCCGGTCGAAAGCGCGGGCGATGGCGCCACCTATGTCAGCCGCGTGCGCGAGGACCCGACCGTGGACAACGGGCTGACGCTGTGGTGTGTATCAGACAATCTCAGAAAGGGCGCGGCCTTGAACGCGGTCCAGATTGCCGAATTGTTGGGACGGCGACATCTGAAAAAGGGGTAGAGCGATGCGTGGATTGGTATTGGGAGCAGCGGTGTTGGCGCTCGCAGCGTGCGGCAGTGGCACCGACAGCGAGCCAGTGGATGAAGCGGTGGCGACACCGCCGCCCGTGCCAAGCGATCCGGCTACTGACGAAGCAACAGTCACGCCCACACCCGAACCCACTCCCGATCCTGTCGTCATGCTCGATGGTGGCAGCATTGCTGCGGGCAGCGAGAAATTGCTGTTCAACGCGGGCCGCACCGAAACCGATGCGGCGCTGGCCAAGGTGCTGGGCGATGCCACCGGTAGCAGCGCCAACGATGAATGCGGCGCGGGGCCGCTGGAGTTCACCGACTTTCCTGGCGGTTTCAGTGTGAGTTATCAGGGTGGCAAGCTGGTCGGCTGGCTCTGGCGCTTGCCGCAGGATGGCGACAATGGTGCCAATGCGGAAATCAAGACCAGCGTGGGTGTAAGCCTAGGCACCCCGCGCGCCACGGTTGAGGGCAAGCCGGGTTTCGAGATGTTCGAAGAGAGCACTCTGGGCGACGAATACGCGATTGGCAGTGACCTCTTCGGTTTCTTCGATAAGGGCGAGGTCTCGATGCTCTACGCCGGCACCCAGTGCTTCTTCCGGTAAGAGAGGGTTGACCATGACACTTAAGGCCGACGTCTTTTTCAGCTTCCGCTCGCCATATTCCTATCTCGCCGTTGGTCGATATCGGGCGATGGCGGAGGAATTTGACCTCGACATCACCCTGCGCACGGTGATGCCGATCGCGATCCGCGACCCTGATATCCTGTTCACCGGCAACCCCGCTGCGCCGCGCTACATCGTTATGGATTGCATGCGCGCAGGCCAGTTCCTCGGCATCCCGATCAGCTGGCCGCGCCCCGATCCGGTGGTGCAGAATCTCATGACGCGCGAGATCGCTGCCGAGCAGCCCCACATCTTCCGCATGTGCCGTTTGGGGCAGGCCGCCACCCGGCGCGGCAAGGGGCTGGCCTTCGCCGCCGAAGTTGCACCGCTGATCTGGGACGGCTCGGTCGAAGGCTGGAACGAAGGCGACCATCTGGCGGGCGCTGCGACACGCGCGGGGCTCGATTTTGCCGAGCTCGAAGCCGAAGCCGCTGACGATGCCGAAGCGCTCGATGCCGAGATCGCCGGCAATCAGGAAGCGCTCGAAGCCGCGGGCCATTGGGGCGTTCCGACGTTGGTGTTCGATGGCGAACCCTTCTTTGGTCAGGATCGCGTTGAAATGGCGCGGTGGCGCATGGAGCAAAAGGGCTTGGCCAAAAGGTGAAGGGTGAGCTGACGGGTGAGTGTCTCTGCTCAAAGGTGCAATATCGCCTTGCCGAGGGCTTTCGTCTCAACCCATACGCTTGCCATTGCACCGATTGCCAGACTCGGACTGGATCGGCATTCAGCGAGCACATGTTGTTTCGGCTCGACGATCTAGAAATTGATGGCGAGCTGGATGTCGCCGAATACACCCAGCCGACCGGTGCGCATGCGAAAATCTATGGATGTGCTCAGTGCAAAGCTCGAATTTACGCCGTGAATAACAAGCGTGAGGGTTTTGGCTCCTTGCGCTGCGGCACTTTGCACAATTCAAAAGACCTCATACTCGCGGCGCATATCTGGGTTGGCAGCAAGCAATCGTGGATCACTCTGCCGGACGATGTGCCACAAATGGAAACAAACCCGGAAACAGCTGAAGAGTGGGTCAAACTTCTCGGGATTGCAGGACAATGAGAACAGAGCGCTTCGCCAGCTTTGACGGGACGCAGCTTGCGGTTCAGCGGATGGGCGGGGGCAGGCCGCTGGTCTTGCTCCACGGCCTGTTTTCCAGCGCCGATATGAACTGGATCAAGTGGGGCCATGCGCAGCGGTTTGGCGAGGCTGGCTTTGAAGCGATCATGCTCGATTTTCGTGTGCACGGCGAAAGCGCCGCGCCGCGCGACCCGCAAGCCTATCCGCCCGGCGTGCTGGTGCGCGATGCCGCCGCGCTGATCGAGCATCTTGGGCTGGGTGAGGGTGAATATGACCTTGCGGGCTTTTCGCTGGGCGCGCGCACGTCGCTGCATGCTGTGGCGAAGGGTGTGCTTACCCCGCGCAGGCTTGTGGTCGCAGGGATGGGCGTTTCGGGCCTGAACGAATGGCAAAAGCGCGCTGCCCATTTCAAGCGGATCATCGATGAATTTGACACGATCACCCGCGACGATCCGGCCTATTTCTCGCGCCAGTTCCTGAAATCACAAGGCGTGGATCGGGTTGCTGCGCGCCTGCTGCTGGATGCGATGGGCGATCTTGATCTGGAGAGCCTTGCAAACATCACAATGCCCACTCTGGTCGCTTGCGGTGTCAACGATCAGGACAATGGATCAGCAACGGACCTCGCCGAACTGCTGCCCAATGCGACCTATGCCGAAGTCCCGGGCGCCCATCTCGACAGCGCAACCAAACCAGAGCTCGGGACCGCCATGCTCGAATTTCTGGAGCAGGATTGATGTCCATTTCAAAACGCACAGCGATCATGTGGTGGACCGGCGGGCTTATCGCCTTTGCGATTGTGCTCTACGTGCACGTGCCCCTCGCGACCAGCGGCGTGCCCGGCGGCATCGCCGATCACCAAAGCGCTCCCGATGCCGCAACGGTGAATGCGATCCAGCAATCGTGGCAGGCCGATGGATTGCGTCAGACTGCTGTGATTGCGATGATCTCCGATCTGTTATTTATCGGCATTTTCGGTGTGGGCTGCGTGTTGGCCGGTATGCACTATCGCGCGCGTGACGCAGCGGCGTTGCGCGGTTTGGGGTGGGGCGCTTTTGTTTGCGGGCTCGTGTTTCTCGTCACCGATTATGGCGAGACTATTTCGCAGCTTGTCCAACTGGTTCAGAATTCGGGCGATGATGGTCTTTCAGCCTTCGCCTCGACCATGCGACCGATCAAAATGCTCAGCTGGATCGGCGGTTTCTTGACCGTGATCGCCGCCCTGGTTCTCGACCGGTTGAAATCGCGTACGGCCTGACCTGCGCGCCAGTGTCGAGAGCTTTTTGGCGTTCAAAGACAATTCCCGAGCAAGCGCTCTTTCACCCGCTGCGCGGACGGGCTAAGCGTCGATAATGATCCAACCATTCGCACATGCTCTCACCCGCTTCGCTGCTGCCATTGCGTTGCTTTTTGCGCTCCCTGCAATGGCTCAGGATGAAGCCCCTGAACGCGTCAGCGCGCGCGATGCTGACGGAGTGCTCGCCGCGCTAAAAGGCGCCGGATACGAAGCCGAGCTGACGCGCGACGAGGAGACCGGCGAGCAGCAGATTGATGTCGAGCTGCGCGGAGGCCCAGCGCGGGTGCTCTTTGCCGATTGCGACGAAGAAGAGACGCGCAAATGCGACACGCTGGTCCTCTCGGTATATTACATTCGAAACCTGCCGATTTCAGACCGCGCGATCCGCGTCGCCAACCAAGAGCATCGCTATGTTTCTGTCTGGCGCGATGGCGACGGCGACCCTGTGGTACAATGGGCGATCCTGACGCAGGATATCGGCGTGGCGACGCCGCTGTTTCTGGAGGCCTTGAACCGTTACTCCGACATCATCGACGATTTCGGTGCGGTCGCATGGGACGGCGATATCGAAGAGGAAAATACAGGCACCGGCACTTTGTTTGTCGCGAACAAGCGCGGCAATTCACTGTCGAAAATCGACCTTGCCAGCGGTGAAGAGACCAAGCGGGTCGACAGCTGCACCAACCCGCATGAACTGGCGACCTCGCCCAATGGCCAATATGTCGCGCTTGCTTGCTATGGCGGGACAACGGTGGACATTTTCGAAGCGGCCACAATGGAGCGGCTCAAGAGCATCGAGCTGGGCGAGAATGCCCGGCCGCACGGCATTGTATGGCATGGCTATGGTGACATCTATGTCACCGCAGAGGGGCGCAAATCGATCTTTCACGTTCAGGGACCACTCTATGATGACGTGTTCCTCTACGAATTTCCGACTGGCAAGGAAGGAAGCCATATGCTTGCCGTTTCAGACGATGCGAGCACTGCCTGGACGACCGATCTCGGCTCCAAGACCGTTACCCGAATTGACCTGCGTACCCGCGCCGAACCGCTTTCGGTGACCGTGGGCGAGGAGCCGGAGGGGATCGCGCTTACCCCTGATAGCGAGACTTTGTGGGTGTCGGCGCGCGGATCAAATCAGGCGTTTGCGCTTGACCCAGCGACAATGGAAGTGCGCGAGACGTTGGATACGGGCAAGTTCCCTCTGCGTCTCGCAGTGCGTCCTCAGGGAGACTTTGCGGTCACATCCGACCTTGCCGATGGCAGCTTGTCCGTGATCGACCTTGCCAAGAACACTGTATCCCGCACCATCACGGTGTCAGGCGAGGCCGAGGCGCAAGAACGGTTCCAGGTTACGATCCTGTGGTCGCGTGACGGCTCGCTGGTTTATGTCGCGGAGACTGCCAGTGACACCATTGCCGAGGTCGATTTCGAGAGCGGCAAAGTCCTAAGGCGGATCAAAGTGGGCGAGGGCGGAGACGGCCTGGCCATCGTCCCTTGATTGCGCGGGGCCAAGGCAAAGGAATGCTCGTGAAATACAGGCTTTGGGCAGCGGTCTTTGCGATAGCGGCGCTTGCAAGCGGGCCTGCGGAAGCAAGCGCACAGGAGACGCAAGACCAGCCCCCGCGCGAGGTGAACATCACCCAAGGCTCGACCCCCGGCTGGGTCCCGAGCGAGGCGTTAGAAAAGCAGGCGCTGGAGACGTGGGACCAGTTTCACTGGTATCTCCAACAGGGCGACTACGACGCGGCCTACGCCATGCTTGGCACGGAACTGCGTGAAATCGTCCCACTGGCGCAGTTTCGCGAGGTTAGAAGCCGTACCCGTGCGGAAACTGGTGCCGAGACAGAGCGCAATATAGTCAAGGTCGCTTGGACCAAAGACGCGCCATCGGCGCCGCAATTGGGCACATATGTCGCGATTGATACGAGCGCGCGCTACGAGAATGTCGAGCGGCATTGCGGCTATGTCGTACTTTATCAAGAGCCCGGTTCGGATACATTCCTAGTGGTCCGTACAGAAGAAGCGCTTCTTCCAAACGCGACTTTCAATCAGATCGCCGAGCAGAACACCCCGCTCCAGGCGAGCCTGATATGGAACATCATGGCGCGCAATTGCCCTAACTATACGCCGCCGCCGCTGTCCGATAGTCTGGCGGAGGAGATCGGATTTGAAAGTGTTGCCGCGGCGATGGCAGCGTTGAAACAGCGCGAGAATGTCGAGGTCAATGAAGTGTCGGGCTGGACCATCATTGCCGACAACGCCGATGCGTCGGTTTGGGCATTCCCCGCAAAGGACTCGCCCGCTTACCCGAGCGTTATCAAACGCACCTCTGAGTTGTCCGTCGATGATCCGAAAATCATCAGCATGGGCATGCTGTGCGAAGGCGACAAGGCGGCGTGCGATGCCACCTTTACAGAGCTTGCCCTGCGCGCTGGCTATATCCCGATCACCATCGAGGGCGATCAGGGCGGGGCGCGATAACAGGCAAAACGGCTGACAAGCGCAGGTTCAGCTAATCTGGTGCAATATAGGTTTCTCGCCTAATAGGGGCGACACACTTGGAGGCGAGGAAGTTTGATGCGTTTGCAGAATATGTTGGCCGTGATTGCTGGAGCGATGGGTCTGGCGCTGAACCCGGCCAGTGCGCAGGCTCAGGCGCAAGCTCAGCCCCAAGTGCAACAGCAAGTGGTTGCCCAGTTTGACGATTCTACGATTTCACGGCTGCTGCTGGGCGTGCAAGCGAATTTCAACATCGAGTCCGGCCCGAACGGTGGAAAGGTCTTTCGTGTGACCGCCGACGGCGGGGTCGCTTTCACGGTTTCACCGCGCTCGTGCAGCCCGGAGACAGGGTGCCTTTCGCTGCTGATGGTCGCGGTGTTTACGGGGAATGAGACCTCGGACGTGGGTAAGCTCGACGAGCTTCTTCATCGCTACAACGATCTCAATCCCGCGGGCAAAGTCTATCGCGCAGGCGACGGAGTCGTTGTGCTTCAGGACTATCTGAACGCGGCCTATGGCATCAGCTATGGTAATGCGCAGACGCAATTGCTGGTGTTCGGATCGGAGATCAACAAGGTTCGCACAGAATTGAGCGCCTTCAGCCAAGGCCGCTAATCGGTTTAGCTTAGCGGAACGGTGGCTCGTTAAATGCGCGCAATTTGCGGCTGTGCAGCCGATCGCCTTCGTCGCGCAAGCGTGAAACCGCTTCCAGTCCGATCTGCAAATGCGCGGCAATCGCCTCTTCATAAAACTTGTTGGCCTGACCCGGCAGCTTGATCTCGCCGTGCAAGGGTTTGTCCGAGACGCATAGCAGCGTTCCGTAAGGCACGCGGAAGCGATATCCTTGCGCGGCAATCGTGGCGCTCTCCATCTCGACCGCAATCGCGCGGCTTTGCGAGAACCTCTTGGCCGAGCTGGAATAGAGCAACTCCCAATTGCGATCATCGGTGGTGACAACCGTGCCGGTGCGCATGCGCTGCTTGATATTGGCACCCTGGACCCCCGAGACGGCTTCGGCCGCTTCGGCGAGCGCCAATTGCACTTCCGCGATGGGCGGGATGGGGACTTCTGGAGGAAGGATCGCATCCAGCACGTGATCATCGCGCAGGTAAGCGTGTGCGAGGACGAAATCACCGATCTTCTGGCTGGAGCGTACACCGCCACAGTGACCGATCATCATCCAGGCGTGAGGGCGTAGCACGGCCAGGTGGTCGCAGATTGTCTTCGCATTGGATGGGCCTACACCGATATTGACCAATGTAATGCCTTTGCCGTCATCGCGCTTGAGGTGATAGGCGGGCATCTGGTGCTTGCGCCATGCAGTGTCGCTCAGCTCTTCTTGCGCGTTTTCGGTTGGGTTACTGATATTAAGGCCGCCAGCGCCGGACAGGCCGGTGTAACCGCCCGAACCAATCTTCTGCGCGCCCCAGTTCACGAATTCATCGACATAGCGATGATAGTTGGTGAACAGGATGAAGTCCTGAAAGTCATCGACGCTGGTGCCGGTGTAATGCGCGAGGCGTGCGAGCGAGTAGTCGGTGCGCAGCCCGTCAAACAGCGACAGCGGCATGTCCTGATCGAGATCGAATTCGATCCCGTCCGCCAGCTCGTCTCCGATCAAAGCAAGGTCTGTCGAGGGGAAGTGCTGTGCGATATCCGTGGGTGCAATGCCGACCATTGCCGCGCCGGCCTCACCGTCGAGCACATAGGGGAAGGGGATTTCCTGCCGCGATCGTTCAACCGTTACGTCGATATCGTACTCGGCCGCGATCAATTCCAGCTGCTCTTTCAGATAAGGCGCGAACAGGTCGGGGCGGGTGATGGTCGTGGTGTATGTCCCCGGGATCTCCAAGCGACCAAAGGCGCGGCTGCGATCCTGCGGCTCTCCAACTCCCGAATAATGCAATGTCAGCTGCGGATAGGCATAGCTGCCATCTTCACGCTTGCGCTGAGGAGGGACGGTGCCATCGCGGCCAAAGGCCATGACATCGTTGCGAAGCGTCGTAACCGCTTCCTCGTAGTGGCGTTGCAATTGTTCGATAATGTCGGAGATTGGGGTCATGCAGTGATCCTTATTGTTCTTGTTCTGGGCGGCAGATTTCGGCGACGGGCCGGGCCCTTTGGGGCAGAAATGCTCTTGTTACAAAAAGGGCGCGGCCATCTTTCGATGCCGCGCCCTTTTGATTGTTATGGGCTAAAAGCCGCGAAAAATCAACCTTCGGCTTTGTCTTCGCCGGTTGCTTCTTCGGTTGCGGCTTCTTCCGAAGCTTCCTCAGCAGGCGCTGCGCCGTCCTCGAGAAGCTCGGCGGGGATTTCACCCGGCTCGAGGCCGTCATTGTCGATCTTCGTGTCAGCAGCGGCTTCTTCGATTTCGCGCTGCTCGTCTTCGAACAGCTGAGCCAGAACGTCGATGCCCTGCGTCTGCAGCTCGGCTTCGTCATCCGAACGGGCGACATTGGCTTTGACAATCACATGCACCTCTGGGTGCAGCGCCACGGTCACATCGTGCATGCCGATGGTCTTGATCGGCGCGCCCATGATGACCTGCTTTTTGTCAATCTCGTGGCCCTGTTCAACCAGACCAGCGACCATGTCCCGAACATTGACCGAGCCATAAAGCTGGCCGGTGTTCGAAGCAGCACGGATGAGGATGACCTCGGCGCCAGCGACCTTCTCGCCGGTAGCCTCTGCAACGGTGCGCTTTTCAGCGTTCTCTTTTTCGAGACGCTCGCGGTTGGCTTCGAACACTTTCTTGTTCGATTCGTTTGCGCGAAGAGCCTTCTTCTGCGGAAGCAGGAAGTTGCGTGCGTAGCCATCTTTCACAGTGACGACGTCACCGATCGTGCCGAGCTTCTCGATGCGTTCGAGGAGAATGATATCCATGTCGTTTCTCCCTTACTTCACAATATACGGCAGCAAGCCGATGTGACGCGAACGCTTGATCGCCTTGGCCAGCTCACGCTGTTTCTTGGCGGAAACGGCGGTGATGCGCGAAGGCACGATCTTGCCACGCTCGGACATAAAGCCCTGAAGCAGGCGCACGTCTTTGTAATCGATCTTTGGGGCATCCTTGCCGGAGAACGGGCAGGACTTGCGGCGGCGGAAAAACGGGCGTGCCATCAGTCGCGCTCCTCTCTGGGTTCACGACGCTTACGGTCGCGTTCGTTCTTACGCATCATCACGCTGGGGCCTTCTTCGTGTTCGTCGACACGAATGGTCATGTAGCGGATCACGTCTTCGTTGATGCGCGTCTGGCGCTCAAGCTCGGACACAACAGAGCCGGGTCCGTCGATGTTGAGCATCACAAAGTGTGCCTTGCGGTTGCGCTCGATTTTGTAGGCGAGGGACTTGAGGCCCCATGTTTCGGTCTTGGTGACCTTGCCGTCATTGGCTTCGACGATTTCGGTCGCCGTGGCCGCCAGCGCGTCTACCTGGGCCTGCGAGAGGTCCTGACGCGCGAGGAAGATATGCTCGTAAAGAGCCATCTCGCGTTCCTTTCATTTCATGCCGATCGCTGGCTGATCCGTCCGAATGACGGGGCCCCTCCGGCTTTCTTGGGTTTTCCACTGCGAGACGTTGCCTCAAGCGGAAGCGGGGCACATAGCGGGTTCGCTGGGCAATGCAAGTCTTGTCAGCGCCGGGCGGCGCGGGCAGGCGGTATTTTTGGCCAAGCGGAATAGGGGAAATTTCACATGCCATCAGGTCTGGTCGCGCTGCTCGACGATGTTGCGGTTATCGCTCGCACGGCTGCTGCGTCGGTTGACGATATCGCCGCCGCTGCTGGTCGCGCAGGGTCAAAGACCGCTGGCGTTGTGATCGACGATGCGGCTGTCACGCCGAGCTATGTGACGGGGCTGTCGCCTGCGCGCGAACTGCCGATAATCTGGTCGATCACCAAAGGCAGCTTGTTCAACAAGCTCATTATCCTTTTGCCTATTGCGATGATGCTCGATTACTTCGCGCCCTGGCTTATCATCTACCTGCTGATGATCGGCGGTGCGTTCCTTTGTTACGAAGGCGCTGAAAAGGTCATGGAAAAGCTGGGCGGGGCAAAGCATGGCAAAACGGTCGAAGATCAGATCGACGATCCCGCCGAGTTCGAAAAGCAGCGGATTTCCGGCGCTATCCGGACCGATTTCATCCTCTCTGCCGAGATTATGGCGATTGTCCTGAATGAGTTGACCCAGAACGACGTGATCCGCGACAGCCTTTGGCAGAAGGGTGTGGCGCTGGCGATTGTCGCGATTGTGGTCACCGTTGTGGTCTACGGCACTGTCGCGATCATTGTGAAGCTCGACGATATCGGCCTTGCGATGACGAAGCGGGAAAGCGAGAGTGCGCAAAAGTTTGGGGCGGGGCTGGTCGCCTTTGTGCCAAAACTGCTGATGGCGTTGTCATTCATCGGGACGATCGCGATGCTCTGGGTCGGCGGCGGGATCATCGTCCATGGCACGCATGAGATCGGGTTCGACCTGTTCTACGATATTGCCCACGGTGCAGAGTACTGGGTGAAAGGTGTGACTGGCGCGCTGTCGGGCGTCGCGGGGTGGTTCACTTACGCAGCCATCTCCGCTGTGCTCGGCCTGATCCTGGGCGCGATTATCGCCTTCGTGTTGCACAAGGTGATCGGGTTCGAGGGTGCGCATTGATGGCTGGGCGCCCAACGCTTTACACCTGCGCAGGGTCGCGCGGGCTGCGCGCGACATGGGCAGCAGAGGAAACCGGCACTGAGATAGACCTCAAAGTGCTGCCGTTCCCGCCGCGATTTCTCGCGTCAGAATACAAAGAGATCAATCCGCTGGGCACGGTCCCTATGCTGGTTGATGGTGACGCCAAGCTGACCGAGAGCTGCGCCATTGCGCATTACCTCGCGACCAAGAACGGCTTCACCGATCTCGCCATCGCGCCGGGTGAAGCGGATTACGCGCAATATTGCGACTACACCTATCATGCCGATGCAACGATTACCTTCCCGCAGACGGTCTATATGCGCTTTGCAATCTTCGAGAAGGACAAGGGCTGGGCCGAAGCGGGAGAGGCCTATGCCAAGTGGTTCTACAAACGGCTGGTAAAGATCGAACAGCGCTTGGAAAGCCGC
>JBCCOF010000038.1:0-20707 GCA_039025455.1 Pseudomonadota bacterium
CCCGCCGCCGAACCCGAGCGCGTGCAGGAAGAGATCGAGGAAGTGATCGGCCTCGACGCCTCCGAAGCCGTCATGACGTCAGCCAAGACCGGCATCGGGATCGAAGACGTGCTCGAAGCGGTCGTCGCCAAGATCCCGCCACCCGAAGGCGAGCGAGACAAGCCCCTCAAAGCCTCCCTCGTCGACAGCTGGTATGACCCCTATCTCGGCGTCGTCATCCTCGTGCGCGTGATCGAAGGTTCGCTGACCAAAGGGCTCAACATCAAATTCATGCAGGGCGGCACGCAGCACCTGATCGACCGGGTCGGCTGCTTCACCCCCAAGCGCACCGATCTCGACGAACTTGGCCCGGGCGAAATCGGCTTCATCACCGCGCAGATCAAGGAAGTCGAACAGGCCCGCGTCGGCGACACAATCACCACTGTGAAGGGCGGGGCAACAGAAGCACTGCCGGGCTATAAGGAAGTCCAGCCCGTCGTCTTTTGCGGCATGTTCCCCGTCGACGCCGCCGACTTTGAAAAACTGCGCGAGAGCATCGGCAAATTGCGGCTGAACGATGCCAGTTTCAGCTTCGAAATGGAAAGCTCCGCCGCGCTCGGCTTCGGTTTCCGCTGCGGGTTCCTCGGCCTCCTCCACCTTGAGATCATCCAGGAACGCCTCAGCCGCGAATACGATCTCGACCTCATCACCACCGCGCCCAGCGTCGTCTATCGCCTGCAACTCGGCAAGACGAAGAACGAGGACGCGAAGGAGATCATGCTCCACAATCCGGCCGACTGGCCCGATGTGAACCGGATCGAGATGATCGAGGAGCCATGGATCAAGGCGGTGATCTACACCCCCGACGAATATCTCGGCGCGATCCTGAAACTGTGTCAGGACCGGCGCGGGATCCAGACCGACCTCACCTATGTCGGCGGGCGCGCGCAGGTGACCTATGAATTGCCGCTCAACGAAGTGGTGTTCGATTTCTACGACCGGCTAAAGTCGATCAGCCGCGGCTATGCGAGCTTTGACTACGAACAGATCGGCCTTCGCGAAGGCGATCTGGTCAAGATGAACATCCTTGTGAACGCCGAACCCGTCGACGCACTGTCACTGATCGTGCATTCCGGCGTCGCCGAAGAGCGCGGGCGCGGAATGTGCGAACGGCTCAAAGAGCTAATCCCGCGCCACCTCTTCAAAATCCCCGTCCAGGCGGCCATCGGCGGCAAAATCATCGCGCGCGAGACGATCTCCGCAATGCGCAAGGATGTGACTGCGAAGTGCTATGGCGGCGATATTTCCCGCAAGAAGAAGCTGCTCGAAAAGCAGAAAAAGGGGAAAGCGAAGATGCGCGAATACGGGAATGTAAGTATTCCGCAGGAGGCGTTTATTGCTGCGCTGCGGATGGGGGAGGAGTGATAAGCGAAGGCGCCTAACGCCGGAGCTTTCCTCGAAAGCGACAAGTTAGAAGCCGATGCGCGCCAGCGCATCGCGCATTCCGGCCAGCGGGGCTGCGACAGCGGCCCCGACTGACGTCACGCGGCGCATGGAGCGATTGCGTCAGCATTCGCGGAACGGCGGGTGGCGGGTGCCACTCCGCTCGTCCTGAGCTTGTCGAAGGGCTGTTCTTTTACTTTGGATGGATTGCCGACGCTTATGATGGTCGGTGCGTGTCGGGCAGTGCCGGTTAGCCAAAGTGTTGGCCAAACATGTGGATTGCGATTCACTGGCACTTGAATGGCTCAAGTGACAGTGCGATTTATGGAAAATGACATGATTTGGGAGCCGAGCGCCAACTCGACCCCCGTTCACCCACCGATTCCTTGGCGGTCGCGGTGGATGCTGTTCCTCGTAGGAACGTGCTGGCTATGGCCAATGTGTTTACAGCTCGTCAAGCGGCCGCCTGTTTTTCACAGGATGTAAACATGAATAACTACAGAATCACCCACAGCCGTAAGGATGGAGCCGACGCTGACCGCCGTCTCGATGGCTTCATTATCGCTGGCCATGGATACTTCGACATCGACCAAGTCATCGGGTTCGTGAAGAACCCAGATAACCGTTTCACGGTTACAGCGCACGGTCGAAACGTTCGTGTAGAGGTGCAGCGCCATGCGACGTCGCAACGCGAATACCTCACTACGGAGGGGGATGGCTTCCCTCCTAACAATCTTCTGAAACTTCCAGACTGTTAGAACTGCTGAATTTGCATCACTTAATGGTCCACTAGCATATCTTTTTTGCGAACCTGCATGCCTCTCAACACTGGAGCGCAATATGCCCAAAAACATTTTCATATTCGCTGATGGGACTGGTCAGATTGGTGGTCTTCGTCCTGATCAAAAGCTCTCGAATGTCTACAAGCTATATCGTGCGGTCCGTCCAGGTCCGACGTCGCCAATCTCATATGCTGATCAAGTTGCCTACTACGATCCCGGCCTTGGTGCCGGAGAAAAGGAAGGGGTTACGGGTTCGAAGATCAGGAATGTTCTAGAACAGGCGGTGGGCTCGGGGATCGAGAAGAATATGATCGATTGCTATGCAAAGATCATTTCATTCTACGAGACCGGTGATCGTATTATTCTGATTGGATTTTCTCGGGGTTCTTACACGGTTCGTGCGCTCGCAAACATGATGAACTTGTGTGGTGTCCCTACCAAGCTTGCCGATGGTTCACCTATGCCAAAGACAGGTAGCAAGCTCAAAGAAGTCGCTAAAGAAGCGGTGATCAGCGTTTATGGTCACGGAACCGGCAAACCTCGAGGAGAAGATCCGTTTTTTCGTCAACGGGAGGAAAAGGGCAGACGTTTCAGGGTGAAGTATGGCTGTGAGGCATGTGACGGATCAGACAATCTTCGAGGAAACGTAGAGCCTGACTTTGTTGGCGTTTTTGATACGGTTGCTGCGTTGCAAAATGGTCGAGTAGTAGGACTCGTCAGAAGCTTCTCCTTGGCGCTAACCACTCTGTTTGCCGCGAGTTTGATCTTTGATTGGGCGTCTTGGTGGAGCCTACTTTTCGGTTTCGTTGGGTTGACCGCGATTGGTGGTTGGCTTTGGACTGTTAAAGGGCAGATTCGGTATTACGAAGAAGACCCTACGAGACCTCTGAATCGATGGAATCCGCTAAACTGGAAGACGTTGTGGGTGAACTCGCACAGAGCTTACTGGGATAAAGACAATTACGACGAATGGTTTTCACCCGCTGTAGGCTTCGGGCGCCATGCACTCTCTATCGACGAAGAAAGGAAGGACTTTCCTAGGGTCAAATGGGGAATGCCTTCGACCGCAGCTGAAAAAGAGGGCCAGATTCCTGAATGGCTGAAACAAATGTGGTTTGCTGGATGTCATAGTGACGTGGGCGGCAGTTATGATGAGGATGAGTCTCGTCTCAGTGATATTGCAATGAATTGGATGGTCGAGGAATTGAAACTCTGCATTCCCGACGTTCACATCCGCCAAGACCAGTTGAACCTGCAACCTGACCCACTAGGGGTGCAGCACCGCGAAAAGTACATTTTCAAGTGGTGGGTTTTCAAACTTAGATGGGCAATTGAACCAAGAGAGGTTGAATCGCTTTTCCCTCTTCATCCATCCGTGCTGACGAGGCTTGAGGCAAAGCAAGTTCCCCATGATGAGACCGTTGAGGCGTACCGTCCGGACCAGCTGAAAGATCATTATCAAGCTAAAGAGTTCTTTGGATCGAAGCGCAGCACTTCTTCTTTGTAGTTTGGTGAATAGTAAAGTCCAGCCCTTCGACAGGCTCAGGGCGAGCGGCGATGGTTGGATGGGTTCCTTACCTTGTCAGACACGCTCAGCACGAGCGGGCAGGGGCGTCACCCACGAACCCAACCGTCCGCTTCAAAGCTAACATCCTTAAGCGTATGCACCGACTTGCGCTTCTTTGGTGGCTTGGGCTTCTTCGGCGGGGGTGGCTTGGCGTTTATGGTCTCGCGTGGGCCTTGGTGTATGGCTTGGCGCTCGGCATCTTCGGCCACGATCCTCGCTTCGTCCGATGCCTTTAGCGCTTCGAAGCGCTCCCATGCTTCACGGGTTTCAACGGAGTAGCGCTTCCAGCGTTCAGCGCCCTTGCGTTCGCATTCCTGACGGATCGCTTCGACTTTGCGGTCGATGCTGGCGCGCACTTCTTGCGGGGAGACGTCGCGCTGCTGCTTCTCCCACTTTTTGCGCCATTTCTTTTTGAGGCGGCGCTTTTCCATTTTGCCGACCGCGTTGAGGCCTTTCAGGCTCCCGCCGCCTTTCGTCACCGAATTGCCAAAGCGCGCAGGAGCGCGGTTGCGCAGCAGGAACATCAGCAGCCGGTCGTTGTAGCGCTTTCGCTCGCCGACATGTTTTCCATGGACATAAAAGGGTTCCGCCACGCCGTTGAGCGCGCGCTCCATGGCGACGTCTTCCAGCCGCCTGACGCCAAGGTCGAGCGCGGCCTCCCACGCGGCGGCGAAGCTCGCGCCTTCGGGTAGGCGGCGGATTCGGTAAGCGCCCACGGTGGTCATGTTCACATGCTTGCAGGCGGCGGAGACGCTGCCGGTGTCGGCGAGCGCTTCGATGAATTCGCACTGGCGCTCGGGCGTCCAGCCGTCGGAGCGGGTCCTTAGAGGCACAGGGGAGAAGTCGGGGAGTTGGCCGCCTTGCGCCAAGACTTCGGCGACGGGCAGGCGTGTGGTGCGGTTGTCGGTGCGGCGGGTCATGGGGAAGGCTTAGGCAGAAAAATGGCGTGTAGGACAGAATGCAGGACAGAATTTGCCGTTTTGTTCAGTTTCACGTCAGGTAAACTGAACAATTGTCACCCCCGCACACACGGTGCTACACACGTGTTTGGGGGGAAATGCGATGATCAGGCAGATGGAACGGGCGGCTTTGGCGATTGGGCTGGGGCTCGGCTTGGGGCTGGGCGTGGGGGGCGCTGCTCCGGCTTTGGCGCAGGATCGGATCGGGCTGATCACGATCGTCAATGACGGGTCCGAAGAGCGCCGTGTGTGCGTTTACAAGAACAAAGCAATCAATCTGATATCCGAGCGGTGCTTTGACATTCCGGCAGGTAGAGAGGCGATCTGGGCGCGCGGCGAGAACCGCAAAAACGAGCGCTTCGCTGTCAAGGTGTTCAAAAAGCGCAAAGGCATCTTGCCGCCCAAATATCTCTATTCGCGCTCTGACCTTGAAGGGGATACGGTGCTGATCCGGATACGCAACAACAGCGGCTTTGGTTATAGCCGCTATCGCCCTCCGGCTCGCAAAAAGGCCACTTACCGCGTGAAATTCTGCAACAAGGGGCAGCCCGGCAAAGTCTGGCTCGCTGTCGCCGCCAGCAACCGGGTTGCCGCGATGTCCCAAGGCTATTGGAGCATTGCCAAGGGCGAATGCACAACGATCAATTACTCGCACGCCCTTATGCGCGTCGGCGGTGGCTTTCCCGATGAAGCGCCATTGGTCATGTATCGCGCCTTTACAACGGGTGAGAACGCGCGCCGCTGGGAGGGCACGCGCGACAACGAGGATCCTCTGATCTGCATCAATCGCAACAAGAAGTTCCTGCGTAATCTGGTGGAGCGTTTACCCGACGGCGAACGCAAGCCGCGCGATTGCGAAGGGGAGGACTTTACCGAGCGGCGCTTCAAATACGGACCGACGCTGAGCCTCGATGTGCAGATCGGTCAGGTCAATTTCTAGTCTTGGTCAGGCAGTCCGCTCGCAGGGGTGCGGCAATCTATGGTGGTCGCGTGGGCGCGATGGGGAGAACCGGTGATGTCTATGCTGCGCTATCTCGCTATGGCTTTGACGGCTGCAATCGCAGTACCTGCCACCAACGCTGCGGCGCAGACCGTGGGCAGCAATCCGCCAGTCCTCGTCCAGAATATCAGCGATGAAACGCGCAAAATCTGCTTTCACAAACCCAAGCGGGTGACACTCTTCCCGATCGGCTGTGTCACTCTGAAAAAAGGCGAGAGCATTAACTGGGATCGCAAAGGCGTCTTCACCCCGTTCAAGGTCAAGGTTTATCAAAAGCGCAAGCTGGTCGATAAATACCTCTACAGCCGCGATCTGTCCGGTGGGACGGGCAAAGTGATTGTGGGCGAGGGCAAGCGCTTCGGGTTCTCGCTTTTCAAGAACATGGCGAAGGACTTCGTTGTCCGGGCTTGCAACACACAGCAAGATGATCCGGTCTGGCTCTCGCTCGGATTTGACACCTCGTGGGGAATGATGAGCCAGGGTTGGTGGGAGCTGAAACGCGGCGAATGCAAAACGCTGCCTGTTACCAAAAGCCTCGAACGCAACTGGAATGTCGGCCGCAGCAATATGCCGCGGGTCTACTACTATGCGCGCACCTACGGCGAGAACCGCAAGGTCTGGAGCAAGGGGCGGCTGGCCAAGACGTTTTGCCTTAACAAAGGCACGCGCTTCAAAGCGCAGCTCGATGGTGCTCAGGATTGCAGCGCGGATCAGGAAAAGACGGCCTTTCGCTTTCTTTCGGCACCGACCAGCGATTCCGACACGACACTGCAATTGGCATTCTGAAGGCGCTTTTGGCGCTTTACGTTATTTAAAGCGCGCATGGTTAAACCGCCGGCAACCGTAAACAGTGCCGGAGCCTGCACCCGTGAACATGCCATTTGTCCCAGATCTTAAGCATCTGACACCAATTTCCGAAGACCCGTTCACCTATTTCGCCCCAATGATCTCCATCGGTCACATGGTGGTGCCGATTGGTGTCGATCTCGACAACGAGGAACTTGCGCGCGCGGTGATCGACAAAGAGAGTGATCGCCGGAGCGTCGAAGCGGGCGACACCAAAGTCGAAGACTCTCTGCTTCCATACGACAACGCCGAGATTCAAAATCTCTTAAGCCGCATTGATGCGTTTGTCCGGACCATCAATCCATACTTCGAATCTCTCGAAGATGCAGAGAGTTGGGGGCATGTCCTCAACCCGGGTCAGAACACCGATTACCACACCCATATCCGCTCCGAATGGCCTGATGGTATCTCTTGGGTGTATTATCCGAAATATCCCAAAGACAGCGGCTCGTTGATCTTTGCGATGGATGCCGTCGCGCGCCGCACCATGGTCGAGATTGATCCCGAGGTTGGCAATCTCGTGATCTTCCCAAGTTACGCACCGCATTACACCCGCCGCAATATGAGCAACGAAAAGCGCGTCTCGATCAGTGGAAACTACTTCCCCGATCCTGACCACGCTGAAGAGTTTGACGCCTATGCCAGCACGCAAGTGACGCCGCTCGCGCATATTCTGGGTATTTGGGAAGATTGATTTGAGCCGCGCGAAAGCCGCGGACGGCCCGTCAAAAGCGTCGGATTTTTTGACAAACCGCGAGAGGGCTCAAATCGCGTTAACCTTTGTAACCCGCCCAAGAGCTGTGCTTGCGAAAGACTGGCACGTGCTTTGCTTTACCCTATCCGACGACAAAGGCCCAAATCCGCCTTGGTCTTGGAAACGCTTAATGGGGGACCATTTGTGAAGTACATGAAACTAACCAAAGCCGCGGTTGTCGGTGTCGCTGTTGCGGCGACTTCGGTTGCAGCAACAGCGCCGACCGAAGCCAGCGCCTACAGCTACAGTTGGGGCTCCAGCTCTTCGAGCAAGTCGGTGAAGACCTCGAAATCGAGCTTCTCGAAGAGCTTCGTGTTCTCTAAGAGCCTTTTCTCGAAGTCGTTTACGAAGTCGACCAAATCGACCAAGAGCACGAAGTCGACCAAGAGCACCAAATCGACCAAGAGCACGAAGTCGACCAAGAGTACGAAGTCGACCAAGAGTACGAAGTCGACCAAGAGCACGAAGTCGAGCAAATCGAGCAAGAGTTCGAAATCGAGCAAGAGCAGCAAGTCGAGCAAGAGCAGCTCGACCAGCACATCGACCACCAGTGGTTTCGGCTCGTCGACCACCACCGGCGGTTCCTCGACGTCAACTTCGACCACGAGCTCGACTTCAGGCGGTAGCACCACCACCACTACTGGTGGCGGCACGTCGACCTCCACATCGGGCGGCTCCACGACCACAGGTGGTTCGACGACTGGCGGTTCGACGACTGGCGGTTCGACTACCACGTCGACCTCGACAGGTGGTTCGACCACCACATCGACCTCGACAGGTGGTTCGAGCACATCGACCACCAGCTCTTCATCGAGCACCTCTTCGAGCACCTCGGGCGGCAGCACCAGCTCCAGCTCGGGCGGCACCGATGTTCCGGCTCCGGGCGGCGTGCTTCTGTTCGGTGCAGCGGCCGCAGCCGTCATGGGCGGACGCAAGCTGAAGAAGAGCAAGAAAAAAGAGGCCTAAGCGCCCGCACAGCGCAAACGCGCGCTGATACGAAAACACATGAAGGCCGCTCTCTCACAGGGGAGCGGCCTTTGTGATTCCGGGGGCGAAAAACGCGCGGCGGTTCAAGAAGAATTTACGCCCGTTTGCTAAGTCGCGGCTTATGACAAAGCCACGTTCACAATCGCTCACTTTCGCGCTTCTCAGCGGCGCAGCACTTGCGCTCAGCGCCTGCGGCTCTGCACAGCCCTCGACTTATGAGGATGCGGCGCGCGCCTTCGAGGATCGCCAATATCGCATCGCCAACGCGCACATTTTCGACCTCATCGAAAACGACAATGCGGATGACCGCACGCGCTTGCTGCAAGTGAAATTGATGCTCGAAATGGGCAATGGCGACCGCGCGATGGCGGTGATTGACCAGCTGCCCGAAAGCGTGCTGGGCGGGGCAGACCGCCGCGTTGCGATTGCGCATGCCCAGATCCTTCAGGGATATCCTCACAAGACCGCCGCCATGTACGAGCCGCTGGCGTTGGAAGACTACACCGAGCAGGACTTCCGCATGGTGCTGTGGGCGCTGCGCGAAGTGGACGAGCCAGAAGAATTCGCAGAGGGCATGGACGCGGCGCTTGAACTTTTCCCCGACAGCGCCGTGCTCAATGCGCTGGCGGCGGAGCAATTGTTTGACGCCGGATTGGTCGACGAAGGCGGTGATTTTGCGCTCGCCGCGTTTGAAGCGGATGAAGACAATTTCGAAGCGCGAATGGCAGTGGGGCGTCTCGCGATCCTCGAAGAGGAGCTTGAGATCGCCATCGAGCATTACACCCGCGCGAATAAACTTTATCCCGACGCCGCAGTCCCGCTGGCGAACATCGCAGGGCTGCAATTGGATATGGGACTCACAAATGAAGCGGGTGTTACGCTGGACCGCGCGCTCAAGCAGCATCCCGGTTTCCCGATGCTGCAATGGCAATCGGCGCGTCATTTGCTCGAAGTCGGCAATGTAACCGGCGCGCGCGAGGCCATGGAACAGGCCCGCCGCAGCTTTGCCGACAATCCCGAATTCGTGCTGCTGACCGGCAGGATCGAGCAGGCTGCTGGCAATCGCAGGCTCGCGGTTGATGCCTATCGCCGCTTCCTTGACGAAGTGGGCGGCAATGCCGAAGTCGAAGCGATGCTGGCGCAGATCGAAGGCTGAGGTCGGGTTCGGGCGCGCTTGACCAGCGGGCCGAACAGATACCGCAAAACGCGATCACTTCACTTGGCGTTCACGAAAGCGCTGGCTATAGGCGAAAGCATGAAGACTCTGCTGAGAAACTCCGCTTTGCTGTCCGTCGCCGCTGTCACGCTTACCGCGTGCGGAGGTGGCTCGGCGAATGAAGACGTTGCTTACGTCGCGCGCGATGTCGAAACCCTCTATGCCGAGGCGCAGCGCCGTCTTGACCGGGGCAACACCGTTTTCGCCGCAGCCCTGTTTGACGAGGTGGAGCGCCAGCACCCCTATTCGCCATGGGCACGCCGTGCGCAGCTGATGAGCGCTTTCAGCTATTACATCGCGCGAGATTACAACAAAGCAATCCAGAACGCGCAGCGCTTTCTGTCGATCCACCCGGGCAACAAGGACGCGCCTTACGCCTATTATCTCATCGCTCTTAGCTATTACGAGCAGATCAGCGATGTGAACCGCGACCAGAAGATCACCGAACAGGCCCGCTCGGCCCTGCGCGAGGTCAATCGCCGCTTCCCGCAAAGCGAATACGCGGCCGATGCGCGCTTGAAGCTCGACCTTGTTGCCGATCACCTGGCGGGCAAGGAAATGGAGATCGGACGGTTCTATCAGCGCTCTGGCCAATGGCTCGCAGCGGCCATCCGGTTCCGCAATGTGGTCGAGAAATTCGACACAACCAGCCACGCGCCCGAAGCGCTGTATCGCCTTGCGGAGAGCAATCTGGCGATCGGCATCCCGAACGAAGCGGTGAAATACACCGCCGTGCTGGGCGCCAATTATCCTGGCAGCAAGTGGTACGAGAAAGCCTATAAGCTGGTCGAGAAACACACAGAGGGCGTTCAGCCGAGCTGAGGGTCTTTGTTGCGCTACCGCTTCGCTACTTGAGCGCGCGTTTGTAACGCGACCGCTTCGCTGATTGAGCGTGGTTGATAGCTGTTCGTATGCGTGCTTGCTCGGGTGACGCCGCATTGGCTTTGAGTTACACGACAAGGCCATGCTGACCCGGCTCTCCATCCGCAATATCGTGCTCATCGACGCGCTCGACCTTGATTTCGGGCGCGGGCTTGGCGTGCTCACGGGGGAGACTGGGGCGGGTAAGTCGATCCTGCTCGATGCAGTCGGACTGATTCTGGGGGACCGCGCGGAGACATCTCTGGTGCGCTCTGGGGAGGACAAGGCGACCGTCATCGCCAGCTTCGAATTCGCGCAATTGCCCGAGAGCATTGCCGAGGCTTTGGACGAGGCGGCGATTGATCTTGAACCGGGCGAACCGCTGATGATCCGGCGTCAGGTCAAGGCCGATGGCGGCTCCAAAGCCTTTGTGAATGATCAGCCCGCGAGCGTCGCCTTGCTGCGCGAATTGGCTCCGGCGCTGGTCGAATTGCACGGGCAGCATGATGATCGCGGGCTTGTGAATCCGCGCGGCCACCGCACTTTGCTCGATCGTTATGCCGGGACCGATCTGGCGGGTCTTGAGCGGCGCTGGACCAGCTGGGCCAAGGCCGAAGCGCAGCTTGCCGAGGCGCGCGCCGAGGTCGAGCAGGCCAAGGCTGATCAGGACCTTTTGATCGCGCATCTCGCCGAACTCACCGCGCTCGAACCGCAAGCCGGCGAGGAAGCGCGGCTCGCGGCAGCGCGCGCCGACATGCAGAAGGGCGAGAAGCTCGCAGGCGATTTGGAAGAGCTGCGCCATATCTGGGAAGGGTCGGATTCCCCGCTTGCCAGTTTGCGGGTCGCGGCGCGGCGGCTCGACCGGATTGGCGAGGAACACCCGCTGCTGGCCGAGGCCTTGGCGGCGCTGGATCGCGCAGTGATCGAAGCGGGCGAGGCGGAGGAGAAGCTTCAAGCGGCGGCGGAGGCCTTGGTGCACGATCCCGCAGCGCTCGACGCAGCGGAAACGCGGCTGTTCGAACTGCGTGCGCTGGCCCGCAAGCACCGCTGCGAAGTGGATGCGCTGCCCGATCTGATGCGCGACATGCGCTCCAAACTCGATGCTATCGAAGGCGGCGAAGCGGCGCTGGACTCGCTCGAAGCAGCGGCGCGCGAGGGGCGCGAGGCCTATGTCAAAGCGGCCGAGAAAGCGCATGATGTTCGGGTCAAAGCTGCAAAACGGCTCGACAAAGCGGTCGCGGCAGAGCTGGCCCCGCTCAAACTCGACGCGGCGCGTTTCCTGACCGCTATTGGCACTTTGCCCGAGGACAAATGGGGCGCGCTGGGACAGGACAGCGTCGAATTCCTGATTGCGACCAATCCCGGCGCCGATTTCGCACCGCTCAACAAGATTGCGAGCGGCGGCGAGCTCTCGCGCTTTATCCTCGCGCTCAAAGTTGCGCTGGCCGAGCAGGGCGGGGCGGCCACCATCATCTTCGACGAGATTGATCGCGGCGTTGGCGGAGCAGTCGCCTCGGCAATCGGCGAAAGGCTCGCGCGACTGGCGGACAATGAGGGGCAATTGCTCGCCGTCACCCACTCCCCCCAAGTCGCTGCGCGTGGGGGCACGCATTACCTGATCGCCAAGGCCTCCAGCGGCACCGTGACCAAGACGAGTGTGTCGTTGCTCGATGATTCTGGACGGCAGGAAGAAATTGCGCGGATGCTTTCCGGCGCAGAGGTTACCAGCGAGGCCCGCGCTCAGGCGGACCGGTTGTTGGAGGACACATAGTGGAAGTTCTTGGCGGAATTATTGCGTCATTGGTCGCAATGGCACTGCTCGCGGGCGTCGGCCTGATGACGGTGGTCGCGCTCGCTATGATGCTGATTCTCGGGCTGCTGACCGAATGGAGCTTCAAGCGGTTGTTCTTCGTTTCCTTCGGGATTGGTCTGCTCGCGCCGGTGTTCTTGGCAGTGGGGCTCGGCAATGCGCTGGCCGATGGATCGTTCCAAAACGACCTGCGTGAAGAGTTGTCCGATGTGGTCCAGCTGCCCGATGATCTGGGCGAATCATGGGGCGAGGCTCTACCACAGCTTCGCGAGATTTCGCGTCAGGTTGACGCCGGTGAGCTGACTGAAGAAGAGGCCGAGGCCCGCGTGAAAGAAGTGTTGGGGCAATTCGAGGGGCTGAACCTCAGCATCGATATGGACGGCAACCAGCTTGTGATCGGTGATGAGAGCGCCGAGGGCGGAGACACCGGTGTGCCGCTGGACATTCCCGAGACGGTGGAGGCCGATGGTGCGCAGGATAGCGGTTCAAATTGAACGGGTGTCGTGGTGGGTTTGATAGAGCGCCGCGAATTCATCGGGACCGCTGCGCTGGCGCTGCTTGCTGGCTGCGCATCACCAAGCTTGGATAGGATCGTGATGGAAGAATTGTACGGCGTTATCGGTCAAATGAAAGTCGCTGAGGGCAAGCGTGACGAAGTGGTCGAAGTCTTGCTCTCCGGCACGCGGAATATGCCCGGCAATCTCGCCTATCTGATTGCCAAGGATAACAGCGATCCGAACTCGATCTGGATCACCGAAGTCTGGGAAAGTCAGGCCGATCACACTGCGAGCCTGCAACTTCCATCGGTGCAAGAAGCCATCGCAAAGGCCCGCCCGCACATTGCCGGCTTTGGCACGCGTGTCGAAACGACGCCGGTGGTGCGGGTTTAGAAGTGTTGAGCGGTTGTTGGAGGAACTGAGATGAGGTCGGGTTACTTTGCCAGTGCCATTGCTTTGATGCTCGGCTTTGTTGCACCTTCGATCGCAGCCGCCGCCACATTGTCCATCGGAGAAGAAGAGATCGCGAACAAAATTGACCCGTCTTCGATGGACCGTTTTTGGGCGATCATTGAGCGCAGCGGCCCGGGAACCGACCAATGGGATCAGGCGCAAGCTCTGCGGTTGGAACTGTCCAAACTGACCGAAGATGAAATCGTCGAATTTGATACGGTTTTGCGCGCTCTGCACGCCATCGCCTATCGTTGGGACCTCTGGGAAAGCGCGGATATTATAAAGGGAGGAGCGAGCGATGATGCCTTCCACTATTTCAAAGCGTGGGTCATCGCCAGGGGGCGGGCTTTCTTTGAAGCCGCTCTGGATGATCCGGACAGTCTGGCTGATCTAATTCCCGCAAAAGTGGATAACTATGCGGAATTTGAGGGGTTAAACTACGTCGCGCGCGAAGTCTGGACAGAGAAAACAGGGAACTATGATATGCCAATGCCAGAGCTGGTCCCGCACCCTTCTGACCCTCTTGGCGATCCGATTAGTGAAGAAGATCTCGAGTTGCGTTTCCCAAAGCTGTGGGCGCGGTTCGGGACGACACCATTGGGTTAGAGAAATGCGGGTTTGGGTTTGAAGCTTTCAGTGTGGCAATTGCTTCGGGTTCTGATCGGTCTTGCCGTTCCGATCCCGTTTCTGTTCTCGACCTGGCTCGGCTTGGCGATCAACAACACCTATTTCCCCGACACCTTCGATGCGCAAACCTACCTGCTGCGAAGCCTCGTGTTCAACGTCCCCTGCCTCATCGTCGCAGGGTTCATCATGTTCTGGAAATTCAAGTCCCGCCGCGCCGGAAAATTGGCCTGCGCGGCGGGAATTGTTAGTCTACTGCTTATCTCTTCAGACTATCAATGGGACGTGCTCTACCACTAAGCCCCATAAACCCGCGCCGATTGGCCCAGCCGCTGCTTTGAGGTGTTGGTCGGCACAGCCACCGTATCGGCTGGATCATATTTCTCGCCATCGGCATCTTCGGGGACGTAGATCTCGACCACGGTGCGGCTGTAGCCCGAAGGATCGAAGCGCACCCAGAAGCCCTTGGGATGGCGGCTCCAGCGGTTGGACGGGATGTTGGTCAGGCTGCCTTCGCCCAGCGGCGCCATGCCCGCGAGCACGGCTACGGCTTCCAGATCGCCGTAGCTGGAACCGGTCGAAAGCATGCGGCGCATGTCGGCCTCGGCTTCGAGCACGGTCGCGACCGGACCGGGAACACCGCCGATCAGGCCCTGCACCTGACTGCTGGTCAACACGTCGATGGCGTTGCGATTGAGCGAGGCCAATTGACGGGTCGAGAGCAGCCGCGCGGCGATCGCTTTGGTGCGGGTGTTGAGGTTTTCAAACTTCGCGCGTGCAATGATGGCCCACAACAGCACCTGAATATCGCGCTGGGCGATATCGGGGTTGTCGACAGAATTGCGCAGGATCGCGTCCACGGCTTTGCGCTGCGGGCCCTTTAGCGGGGCGTAGAGGTAGGCATCGCCGCTGGTCGGTCCATAGGTGCCCGCTTTCAAGCAATAGCTCTGCGCGGTCATGGTGTAATAGCCCGGCGCAAGGACGAAGCGATTCTTGCTGTCGAGCGGCAGGCTGGTCAGGTCTTGCGCCACGCCCGGATCGAATCCGTCGCGGTTCGGATCGGCGTAAATCGCATCCTGAATGCTGGTGGTGATCGGTGGCTTGCCCTTGAGCAGATTTGGCAGCTTAACCTCCGGCGCAATTTCGCGGAGGATCCCGCCAAGCTGTGCGTGCGATTGCGGCACGATGGTGAGGCTGAGCCCGATTGCGGCCAGCGCAATGGTCATAAAGCGAAGCATGAGAATTCCCCCCAATGAATTTAAAACTGATACGACGAGCTTACGCATAAATATGGTGGTGTATTGGCGAAACCCGACATTTTTCCGGCGGTCGCAATTGGGGGGATTGCTGGACCAGGGCCGCTGGCAAAACGCTCCTGAAAGGGTAAAGATTGTTGTATGAGTGAGCAGACGATTGGGCAGATGAGCGAGGCCGATGCCGCGAACGAGTTGATGCGGTTGGCCAAAGCGATTGCGCGTCACGATCGGCTCTATCATGCCGAGGATGCGCCCGAGATAACCGATCAGGAATATGACGCTTTGGTGCGGCGTAATGCGGCGCTGGAAGAGGTCTTTCCGCATCTCGTCCGCCCGGATTCGCCTTCGCAAAAGGTTGGCCATGCGGTCGCCGCCTCGCCGCTAAGCAAGGTCACGCATGAAGTGCGGATGATGAGCCTCGACAACGCATTCAACCGCGAGGAGGTCGAGGAATGGGTCGCGCGGGTGCGACGGTTCCTGAGTCTGGGCGCGGATGAGCCGGTCGCTTTCACTGCCGAAGACAAGATTGACGGGTTGTCCTGCTCGCTTCGATATGAAGCCGGCAAGCTTGTGCGCGCAGCGACGCGTGGAGATGGGCAAGTGGGCGAGGATGTGACGCCCAACGTCACGCATATTTCCGATATCCCGCAGCAGCTGCCCGAGGGTGTGCCCGAAATCTTCGAAGTGCGCGGCGAGGTCTATATGGAGCGCGGCGCTTTCGCGGCGCTCAACGCGGCGCAGTCCGAAGCGGGCGAAAAGCTGTTCGCCAATCCGCGCAATGCCGCCGCCGGATCGCTGCGCCAGAAGGATGCGAGCGTGACGGCCAAGCGCCCCTTAAGGTTCTTCGCCTTCGGATGGGGCTATTACTCTAGCTTGCCGGGCTCGACCCAGCTTGAAGTGATGGCTGAAATCGCCTCATGGGGATTTAGACTACCTTACTCTCTTGTGCCCTATGACCTCGAAGAGCTTGAAGTCTTTTACGAGGAACGCGCAGCTCGTCGGTCGAAACTAGACCACGAGATTGATGGACTTGTTTTCAAGGTAGACCGCCTCGACTACCAAGAGCGTTTGGGAGCGATTGGCAAAGCACCAAGATGGGCCATTGCACGGAAATTCCCCGCAGAGCGCGCCGAAACCACGCTGGAGGCGATTGATATTCAGGTCGGGCGGACCGGCAAGCTGACCCCTGTCGGGCGGCTCGCGCCGGTGCTGGTGGGCGGGGTGACGGTCACCAATGTCACGCTGCACAATTGCGATGAAATCGAGCGGCTGGGCGTGCGTCCGGGCGACCGGGTGGTTGTGCAAAGAGCTGGGGATGTCATCCCGCAGCTTGTGGATAACCTCACCCGCGCTGTGGATAAACCTGCGTTCGCCTTTCCCGACAAATGCCCCGAATGCAGCAGTGAGGCCGTGGCAGAGGAGGGCGAGGTTGATGTGCGCTGCACCGGCGGATTGATCTGCCCCGCGCAAAGAACCCAGCGTTTAGAGCACTTTGTGAGCCGCAAAGCGCTCGATATCGAAGGGTTTGGCAGCAAAACCATCGCCCAATTCTTCGCTTTGGGGTGGCTGGAAAGCCCGGCGGACATCTTCCGGCTGAGGGATCGGCGGGTCGAAATCCTCGCGCTGGAGGGCTGGCAGGACAAGTCTGTGGAGAACCTGTTGGCTGCTGTGGAGGAAAAACGCGAGCCCGATGCGGCGCGGCTGCTGTTCGGGCTGGGCATCCGGCATGTTGGCGAAGTGACGGCGCGCGATCTGATGAAGGCGCAAGGGACGCTTTCCGATTTGCGCGAGGCGGCGGAGCGGTTTGGCGAGTACCGAACAGCCAAGCCTCGTGGTTCAGAGGAAAAGGCATCGCCTTTTAAGAACCGCATGGATGAAGCGGCCAAAGACACGCTTGGCGTAAGCGACGGACTGGGCGCGACGGTCGCGCATTCGCTCGCGGATTTCTTCCACGAGCCGCACAATGTGGCGGTGTGGGAAGACTTGCTCGGCCAAGTCCGCCCGCCGCGATACGAGGTCGAAACGCTTGACTCCCCGGTCGCAGGCAAAACCGTCGTTTTCACCGGAAAGCTCGAAACCATGAGCCGCGACGAAGCCAAAGCGCAGGCCGAAAGGCTGGGTGCGAAGGCATCCGGCTCGGTCAGCGCCAAAACCGATTTGCTTGTCGCGGGGCCGGGTGCAGGGTCAAAGCTGAAGAAAGCGCAGGACCTCGGCATCGAAGTGATAGATGAAGCGGGCTGGGCGGCGATTGTGGCGAAGGCTTCGTAATGGAAGGTCTCCACGAACTCCATCCCCAAGCCCTGCGCATTGCGACGATGCTGCGCTATCGGGGTGAGAAGGTCGCAGTGGCGGATGGCGCCACTGGTGGTTTGATCGCAGCGAGCCTGCTGACGGTGCCCGGAGCGCTTGAATTCTATGTTGGCGGCGGCACAGTTTATTCCTTCAAAGCGCGCGATGTTCTGTTCGACCTGCCGCGCGAGGCGTATAAAGGGATGCGCGGAGCAAGCGCCGACTACGCGCTGCTTCAGGCGCGGGCGATCCGGGACAATTTTGGTGCCGATTGGGGGCTGGCCGAAAGCGGGTCGGTCGGGGCATCAAAGCACCCAACCGGTGCACCCGCCGGGCAAAGCGTCGCGGCGGTGGTGGGGCCGACGGGCGAGACCAGCGAGCAATTGAATACGGGACGTGATGACCGCATTGCCAATATGGGCGAGTTCACGCGCAACGCGCTGACCACCTTTGAAAATGCCTTGCGCAATTCGGGCTGATCAAAAAATTCGAAAAGATTTGGCCGTCCTGTCGAATCCACCTTGCGAGCTTCGTCAACCTGTCAGAGCCTCACCAAAGGGGTGTGGGCCTGAACGGAGATACGACATGCAATACATGCTGCTGATCAACGAAGATGAGAGCATTTACGCCGGAGATGACGGCGCCAAGCTGATGGAAGAGACCCTTGCTGGCCATATGAAGCTGATCGAGGAATTGACCAAAAGCGGGCGCGAATGGTCGGGCAACCGGTTGAAGGGCGCAGATACCGCGACCACGATCCGCTATGAAGCGGGCAAAGGCACACTCCATGATGGTCCTTTTGCCGAAACGCATGAAGAGCTGGGCGGCTATTACATCGTCGATGCCGATGATCTGGACGGAGCGCTCGAATATGCGCGGATGATCCCGGTTCCCGGCAATGGCGCAGTCGAAGTGCGCCCGGTTTGGCCTGACGAGGAAATGTGAGCAAGACGGCTCAACTCGCAAGCGGGATCGCGGATGCGCGGCCACGGGTGATTGCTGCCTTGGCCGCGCAGCTGCGCGATCTGGAGCTGGCGGAGGATGTCTTTGCCGATGCCGCAGAGGCGCTGTTGGCCAGCGAGACTGTGCCCGACCGCCCCGCTGCATGGCTGTTCACGGCCGCAAAACGCAAAGCCATCGACGCGATCCGCCGCCGCGAGGCTGAGACGCGCGCTGCCGATGCAGATAGGCTGCTGAGCGACGATAAGGAGCGCCAGATGGGTGAAATTATCCAACTGCCCGACCCGATACCGGATGAACGGCTGCGGTTGATGTTCATCTGCTGCCACCCCGCGATTGCGCTGGAAGCGCGTGTAGCCTTGTCGCTCAAGGTGATTTGCGGGCTGCCCGTGCCGGAGATCGCCAAGGTGTTCCTGACCGGTGAAGCAACAATGTTCCAACGCATCACCCGCTCCAAGCGCAAGGTCGCCGAGGCGGGGATCGCCTTTGAATTGCCACCGCGGCGCCATTGGGGCGAGAGGCTTGATGCTGTGCTGCTGACGCTCGAGCTTGCGTACACCATTGCCTATCAGGATGCGGCGGGCACGCGGGCTGAAATCGATGATGGCGCGCTTGGTGAAGAGGTCGCGCGGCTTGCGCGAATGGTGGCGGAGTTGTTGCCGCAAGAGCCAGAGGCGCTGGGCCTCGCCGCTCTGGTCCTTTTGGCTCAGTCACGCGCGAATTCTCGCCTGGACGAGAGTGGGGCAATGGTGCCCTTGTCTCAGCAGGACGTGAAGCGCTGGGATCTCGCGCAAGTTTCTGAAGCGCGAGGGTTGCTCGATGCAGCGGCAAAGTTTGGCAAAACCGGGCCTTACCAGGTCATGGCCGCTATCCAGCTCACCCATGCAAGACATGGGTTCGATGGTGAGACCGATTGGGGTGCGATTGCACAGCTCTATGACGCGCTGCTCGTCTTAAGGCCGGGTCCGATGGTCGCGCTTAATCGAGCAGTTGCGATTGGCAAAGCGGATGGCGGTGCGGCGGGACTACTTGCGCTTGAAGCAATTGAAGCGAAGCACTTGGCCAATGTCAGGCCGTATCACATAGCCCGCGCCGAGTTGCTGGCGGAAACCGGCAAAATCGAAGCGGCTAAAGCGGCGCTAATTGAAGCGCTGGCGCTTGATCCGCCCAGCGCCGAGAGGTTGTTCCTCGAAGCAAAACTGGCCGCGCTTTAGGGCCTGCGGCGGAACCACAAGATAGCCCAGTCTCCGCGCTCAAGCCTCGCCACAGGTGTAAATTTCGCACGGCGATAGGCACGGTTCACGGCGCGCTCCTGCTCGCCGGTCAGCAATCCAGCAAGAACCAGCGATCCCTTGGGCGAAACCGATGCGGCAAAGTGCGGTGCCAATTCCACCAGGGGTCCGGCGAGGATATTGGCGATCAGCAGGTCATAAGGCCCGCGCATTTGCAGCAGTGGATCATCCATCCCGTCGGCGATCACCATCGTCATTTCACCGGGGCCTGCGCCCAAGGGAATGGCGTTGAGCGCGGCATTGTCCTCTACCACTTGCGCGCAGACGGGATCGATGTCGGATGCAGTGGTCTTTGCGCCCGGCCAAAGTGACAATGCCGCAAAGCCCAGAAGGCCTGTGCCCGTTCCGATGTCGGCGACATTGCGCGCAACCACGCCTTGCCGTTTCATCGCGCTGAGCATTTCGAGGCACCCGGCGGTTGTGCGATGCTGCCCTGTGCCAAAGGCTTGGGCTGCGGGGATGGTGAAGTTGATTGCGCCATCTTGCGGTGCGAATTCGGGTGTGTGGACGTAGAATTCGCCCGCGCTGATCGGCTCCACCCCCTGCTGGCTTAAGGCAAGCCAATCCTCGTCCGGGAGCTTCTCGATCTCTAAGTTCGGGGCCTTGTCTGCAAAGAGACCTGCCAGTGCCTTTTTCTGTTGGGCGCCGGGTTTGCTCGGATACCACGCTTCGAGCACCCAATCCTGTGGCCTGTCCTCGCTGACCTCGCGGCCTGCAATGACAAGGTCATAGTCCCACTCGTCAAGCTCATCATGCTGCAAGAGAGCCGCTTGGACTATGCGCTTTGGCGCGAAGGCCGAGATTTTCCAGCTGGCAGCGCTCACCTGACGAAGCTCGCTCCATTCGCGTCGATTACCGCGCCGGTCATGCTGGGCGGGGCGTCGAGTGCGCAGAAGGCGACTATCCGCGCGATTTCTTCGGGCTCTGCCACCCGCCCGAGCGGAATATCGGCGAGCAAGCCTGCGCCTCCGCGACTGTCGAGATAGTCGCCTGCCATTGCGGTGTCGGTGAAGCCGGGCGTTATCGCAAAGCTGAGCACGCCTTGATCGGCATAGGCACGCGCGATGGTTTTGTGCATCGCGACCATGCCGCCCTTTGCCGCTGCATAGTGCCAATGCGCGGGCGAATCGCC
>JBCCOF010000039.1:0-20426 GCA_039025455.1 Pseudomonadota bacterium
GAACGACCCGAACGACCCGAACGACCCGAACGACCCGAACGACCCGAACGACCCGAACGACCCGAACGACCCGAACGATCCGAACGATCCGAACGATCCGAACGATCCAGTTGATCCGGTTGAACCCGGGGGTCCAGTGCAGGACCAAATTGAAGAGGCTATTGAGGGGATCAAGAGCAATTCAATCAAGGAAGACCTTCGCAAGCGCGCCACGGCAGGTGATCCGCTAGGCGCAATGGTTCTTGCAAAACGAATCAAAGAATACAGAGGTTTAGGAAACACCAGCCTCTGGATATGGGCGAGCGTTCTAGCACTCGTCCTTCTCGTTTTTATGGCATGGGTGCCTTCCGACGCGAGCTTTTCCGACGTCGCGACCGTCCGCACTGTCCTAATGCTGCTGATCGTTGTCCCAACAACTATCATGGGCGCGGTAATGATCAATTCGGTGATCGTGAATCCGGATATCGACCAAGACAAGTTCGAGCTTGCCCGAGGGATATTCATCGGGTTTTCGAGCGTGTTTGCCACCGTTGTTGGCTTCTATTTTGGTACAACGACTTCACAGGGCGGTGACTCGCCCGAACAATTGCAGCTTGCGACAAACGTCGAGGATGATGGGACGATTGCAGTCACCGTGTCCGGGGGTGCGCCGCCGTTCAGGGTAGAACTGAGGCAAAACCCGAATGCAGTGCGGGCGATTGTTGGGAACAATGTAGCCGTCCTACCAGCAAAATTCGCATTAACTCCCGATGCTAGCGACACGAGTAAGTACATCCTTCGTGTGACAGATTCCTTCTGCCCATCGGGTGCATTGATTTCGGTTCTGGATGGCAGTGCATCAAGCTACTCTGATTTCGAGTTGTCCTTCTCGGAAGAGCAGCTTGCCGAAAAAGGCTGGACTGGTTGCGCGGAAACTCCGCCTGAAGACGATGGTGGCGAAACCACTGACACCAACACCGAAGCCGAAACCCCGGACGCCTAACGCAGCCTAATCGCCATTCCTGTTCGAGTGGCCATCGCCGCGTCCTGTTCCGTTTTCGGTCGGTACGATTTCGACCACTACATCGCCCGCTTGCAGGTTCTGGCATTCGTCTTCCCAAAAGCCGATGGCGCGGCCATTGCGGTAAATTCTCAGGCCCCGCCCGCCGCTTTGCAATTCGGCAATTGAACAGCCGCATTCGGCATCCTCGATCACCCGCTCGACCAGTTGGACGCGGCCATTCACAGAGGCGAGGTCGGCCAGATAATCGGCGATATGCGCGCCTTGCGCCGACCCTGCGAGCAGCAATCCGGTAAAGCGCACCGGGTTGATCGTGTTGTTCGCCCCCGCCTGGCGCGCGAGCAATTCGTTGTCATCGGCACGCACGACCACGCTGATCGGAACATTGGGCGCAAGGTGGCGCACCGTCAGCACGATCAGGATCGAGGTGTCATCGCGCCCGGCCGAAACCAGCACGCTGCTTGCCTCGTGAATGCGCACCGCCTTTAAGGTCTCATCGCGTGTCGCATCGGCGGCCATGATATTGACGCCGAGCTTTTCCGCTTCGGCCAGTCGTTCCTCGCTTGGATCGACCACGACAACCTCTTCGGGATTGCTGCCGCGCTCGATTAGTTCCTCGACGCTTTGCGATCCGGACACGCCATAGCCAAGCACGACGACGTGGCCGCTTAATTGATCCTGAATCCGGGCCATGCGCCACTTCTCCCAGCTACGCTTGATGATGAAATTATACGCGGTGCCGACGAAAATGAAGAACACCGCAAATCGGATGGGGGTCACGATGATGGCTTCTTTCAGGCGCGCGCTGTCGCTGACCGGGGCGATGTCGCCAAAGCCGGTGGTCGTGATCGAGATCATCGTAAAATAGACGACATCCAGAAAGCTGACGTCACCGTCCACGCTGTCGACCAAGCCGTCGCGGTCTAACCAGTGGATCATCACGACGATCATAATCAGGAACAAAGCTGCGCCTAATCGAAGACTCAGGTCGCCCCAGACTGGCAATTTGACCGACCGACGCAGCGGCTTGAACCGCTTGGAAAGCCGCTTGGTCGGAGTGCCTGATGAGGGAAGCTGCTGTGCCATGGTCTTGGGGTTTCGCCGCGCTACCCTTCAAACCGCTCTGCAAGCGCATCGATCGCAGGATAGTGAGTCAGGTCGAGCTGCAGCGGTGTCACCGCGACATAGCCATCGTCGATGGCTTCGAGATCGGTGCCATGGTCAAGCGTATGCTCGATGGCGTGCAGGCCGAACCAGAAATAGCGATGCCCGCGCGGGTCCTTTCCTTCGACGATGCTCCCGCGCGAGTAGTCGTGGAAGCCCTGACGCACGACGCGAATGCCTTGTACTTCGCTTGCTGGGCGGGGTGGGAAATTCACATTGACCAGCGTTCTGGTCGCGAAGGGCGCATTCAGTAACGGCTCGATCACCTTGGGTCCCCACTCGAGCGCGGCGGCAAATTCGTGCTCGGTTCCGCGTGTTGCGGCGCTGTAAACCTGGCTCATCGCAATCGAGCGGATGCCCGCCAGCGCGCCTTCTATGGCGGCCGAGACGGTGCCAGAGTAGGTGATATCGTCGCCCAGATTGGCCCCGCGATTAACGCCGGACAGGATCAGGTCGGGCGGGGTGTCCATCACCTCGCGCAGGGCCATCATCACGCTGTCGGTCGGCGTGCCGGTTACTGCAAAGCGGCGCTCCTCGAATTGCTGGAGCCGCACCGGGCGGTTGAGCGTGAGCGAATGGCCTGCACCCGATTGCTCTTCGGACGGAGCGCACACCCACACATCGTCGGAGAAATGCGCCGCAATCTGTTCAAGCACGGTTAGGCCCGGCGCATGGTAGCCATCGTCATTGGTAACGAGAATTCGCATCGCTCACTCGCTAGTTGCCCGTTCATCACAGCACAAGTCTTGATACGCTAGGGCGCGAGGACAACCCGGTACTTCGCCGGAGGAATTTGGGGGGAATTTATGCGTTTTTTCGGTTTGGCTGCGGTCGCGGTGCTGATGGCAATGCCGGCGGCGGCTCAGAATGAAGGCGCGCCCGATACCGCAGGAGAACAGCAGGCCACAGGGCCTTCTACAGGGAGCCCCGAAGCGATTTTGCTCTTCGAAAAGGGACGAGAAGCAATGGTGGCGGAGCGCTACGATGAGGCCGCACAATCCTATATCAGCGCCTGTGATATGGGCCATGCGCTCGCATGCGGCGGAGCAGGCGCGGTCTATATTGGAGGGGCTGGCGTCGAAACAAATGCGCCCAAAGGCATCGAGTATATGCGCAAGGCCTGCGACTTGAATGATGCCGCATCATGCACGATGGCCGGTTCACTCTACATAGTCGGCGAAGTCTATGCAGAGGCCGCGCCATTGGTGAAGAAGGGGTGCGATCTGGGGGATGGCGATGGCTGTGTCGAACTCGGGCGGCTGTATTACAGCGGCGACGGGATCGAGCAGAATGTCGATTTTGCCGGAGCGAAATTTGCCAAAGGCTGCAGTCTCGACAACGCCGATGGCTGCTATACTTTTGCCGCATTCCTCATCAATCGCGATGGCGAAAGGGCCGTTGCGATGGCCAATATCTATCTCAAGAAAGCGCTCAGGCTTGATCCGGGCCACGAAGAGGCCACGGCCCTTATGGAAACGATCAAGCCGTATCTCCGCTAAGCCACTGGCTCCAGCTCGGTGACGCCGCCCATGTAAGGGTGGAGCACGTCGGGCACGATCACGCTGCCATCGGCTTGCTGGTAGTTCTCGATAATCGCCACCAAGGTGCGGCCCACGGCTAGGCCGGAGCCGTTGAGAAGATGGAAGAACTCGGTCTTCTTCTCGCCTTCGGGGCGGTAGCGAGCGTTCATCCGGCGCGGTTGATAGGTGCCGCCGTTCGAGCACGAGCTAATCTCGCGATAGGCGCCCTGACCCGGCAGCCAGACCTCAAGGTCATAGGTCTTCATCATCGCCGCGCCCATGTCGCCCGCGCAAAGCGCCATAACGCGGTAATGCAGGCCGAGCGATTGCAGCAGCCCTTCCGCAATGGCGGTGATGCGCTCGTGTTCTGCCTCGGCCTGTTCCGGCAAAGCAGCGCTGATCAGTTCGACCTTTTCAAACTGGTGCTGGCGAATGAAGCCGCGCGTGTCGCGTCCCGCCGCGCCCGCTTCAGAGCGGAAGCACGGGGTGAGCGCGGTGATGCGCATCGGGAAATCGCTTTCGGCAAAGATCTGCTCGCGGAACGAATTGCCCAGCGTCATTTCCGAGGTGGAAATCAACAGCCGTCCGTCGGTGGTTCGGAACAGGTCTTCGGCGAATTTGGGAAGTTGGCCGGTGCCGTAGCCCGCTTGCTCATTGATCAGCAGCGGTGGATTGCATTCGGTGTAGCCGTGATCGCGCGTGTTGGTGTCGAGCATATACTGGCCCAATGCGCGATGCAGGCGGGCAATATCGCCCCGCAGAAAGGTGAAGCGCGCACCGGAAATGCGCGCTGCAGTCTCGAAATCCATGCCCAGCGCCGGTGCGATATCGGCGTGCTCTTGCGGCTCAAAGGTGAACTCTGGTTTTTCGCCCCATTCGCGCAGGAAGACATTGTCATCCTCGCTGTCGCCATCGGGCACGGAAGGATCGAGCACATTCGGGAGCGCTTCGAGCGTGGTCTTCAGCTTGTCCGCAGCGGCCCGGTCTTTTTCCTCAAGCTCCGGCATCTTCTGCTTCAGCTCGGCCACTTCGGCCTTCAGCTCTTCGGCGGTTTCGGTGTCGCCTTTGCCCATTGCCTGACCGATGGCTTTCGAGGCTTCGTTGCGGCGCGATTGCGCTTCTTGCAGCTGCGTCGTGAGCGCGCGGCGCTCTTCGTCTAGCGCGACGATGTTGTCGGCAATGGGCGGCAAGCCGCGCCGCGCCATGGCGGCGTCAAAAGCCTTCGGGTCGTCTCGGATCAGCCTGATATCGTGCATGGCCGCGCCTATGCCCGCTTGCGCACCTCAAGGGAAGGGGCAAGCGGGGATACCAGCGAACCACTGATTAGAACCGGCGCATCACTCCTGCGGCAGATCGAGCACCACGCGCGCGGCGAGCGCCGAAACCTGACCGGCAGACGCCGGATCGGATGGCGGAACCGGTGCGTCGTCGGGCCAAAGGCCAAGCATTTCATCGATCGTCGCGCGGATCTTGTCTGCATTGGGCGTGTCGAGATCGGCGGCAATCGCCTGAGCGACTTTGGCAAAGCCCCACGCATCCTGATATTCCGGCGCATCGACAACGGTCTGCTCCGGCACAGCGATATTGTACTCATCCACCGTGACATTCATCAGGAACCGGATCAGCGCCTCGGGATCACCACCAGCGGCCTCGCGAACCTTGGCAAGATTGGCTTCGACCGCTTTCAATTGCGGTTCGATCTCGCTGGCCGCGGTGTTCGACTTGAGTGCAGCAGCCACGGCCTCAAAGGGTTCTGCGTCAAAACCGAGCTTCTCCAGACCTGCGCGTTCCGACTGGTGCGTTTCGGAAACGGGGTGCTCCATATGCGGCGCAGCGGCTTCCGCTTCGCCTGCGCGATAAAGCGCCAGACCGGCTTCGACGTGTCCAGCCATAAAAACAACGCGCTGTTCGACCGGAAGCGCGCTAAGATCGCCGCCTTCGCCGCCCTCACCACCTTCGCCTTCGCCGCCTTCACCTTCACCGCCTTCACCTTCACCAGCTTCGCCTTGTTCGGCGGTTGCCTCGGTGTCGTCGCCTTCGCCGTTTTCACCGGCGCATCCAGCCAGACCGGCTCCTACCAATGCGGTTGCGAGCCCCAATCCGGCCCAGGTCTTCAACTCGACTTTCATTCTTAACCCCTCAACGATACGATGTGTTCAGACCCGAACCATAGTCGTAGCGGGTCTTAATGCAAACGGTTATCAAGTGAATTGGCATATGATTCTGACCATTTCCGCGATTGAAGATTCCAGCAAGCTCGCTTTTCTGCAGCGCCGGATCGAGGCGCTTGAATGGCGCGACGGTCGTGCGACGGCGGGAAAGGTGGCCAAAGCGGTCAAGCGCAACGAACAGGCCATAATGACCGGAGCCGTCGGTGCCGAGTTGCAAGACGAGTTGCTGCCCTTGATCAGCAAGAACCCGGTGGTGAAAGCCGCCGCACGACCGCGTCGCTACACCAAACTGATGATCAGCCGCACCAGCAATGACGGCTTTTATGGCCCCCATGTCGACAACGCGATTATGGGAACCGGCGGTGCACGGCTCAGAACAGACATTTCATTCACTCTCTTCCTGAATAACCCCGAGGATTATGAAGGCGGCGAGTTGGTGGTCCATTCGAGCAGCATGGCGCAATCGATCAAAGGCAAGGCGGGGCAATTGGTGCTCTATCCTTCGTCATCGATCCACGAAGTGCGCCCGGTGACGAGCGGACAACGGGTTGTCTGCGTTGGATGGATCGAGAGCCTGATCTCCGACCCGACCCAGCGCGAATTGCTGTTCGATCTTGAAAACCTGCGCGTTTCGCTGCGACAGAAGCTTGTCGCGAATTCGATCGAGTTGCTGACCCTCGACAAGTCAATCGCCAATCTCCTGCGGATGTGGGGCGCGACCTAGGTCGCATTTTTCGATCAAGCGCGAAGAGCCATCGGTGATGGTTGTGGTAAACGGGTGCGTTGCGTGTATTGAGCTGCCAGATCGCGTGCGCATCAGCGTCGCGTGCAAGGTGGAGATCGTATCAAGTGCTCAACTGGGTCAAGAGCCATCCCATAATCACCGGGATCGCCGTGCTGATTGTCGCAGCGATTGGGTGGGGCGTCCTTTCTCCTGAAGGGCGCGACTACGAATATGTCGTTGAGGAAGTGAGCAAGGGCGATGTTTTGCGCGTGGTTTCGGCCAGCGGCACCCTTCGCGCCCTCAATGAGACCAATGTTGGCGCCGAAGTCTCCGGCCAAATCACCGAAGTCTACGTCGATTTCAACACGCCGGTGAGCAAAGGACAATTGCTCGCTCAAATCGACCCGACACGCCCGCTTGCACGGGTGACGCAGGCCCGTGCTCAGGTCGATTTGGCAAAAGCAAGCCTCGCACAGGCAAAAGCCTCGATTGATCGCTCGCGCGCCGATGTAGAGGTGCAGAAAAGCGCTTTTGACCGCCAAAAAGAGCTTGCCGAAAAAGGGTTTGTCTCGGCTGCCGGACTTGAGCGGGCGGAGAATACGCTCATCGCGGCGCGCGCGGCCTTGAACACGGCAGAAGCGCAAGCGCAAAGCGCGCGGGCGCAGATTGCGCAGAGCACCGCCGAACTGGAAAGCGCCCAGCTGGACCTCTCGCGCACCCGCATTGTCGCGCCGACCAGCGGTGTTGTGATCAACAAGCTGGTTGAACCCGGCACAACTGTTGCGGCCAGTTTTCAGACGCCGAACCTCTTCACGATCGCTGCTGACACCAGCCGCATGCAGGTCGAGGCATCGGTCGATGAGGCGGATATCGGTCAGGTTAAAGAAGGGCAGGATGTCCGCTTTAGCGTCGATCCTTATCCTGAGGAGGAATTCGTCGCCAAGGTCCAGCAAATCCGCCAGTCGGCGACAAGGTCAGGCACTGCAGTCAGCTATCTCGTGATCCTCGACGTCGATAACAAGGATGGCCGGCTGCTGACCGGAATGACTGCGAATGTCGATATTATCACGGGTCGCAAGCGCGGCGCTGTGCGGGTTCCTGTGGCGGCAACACGGTTCCTGCCCCGCGAAGAAGATCGCGAAGAAGACGGTGATGGACAGGGTGAGGGACAGGGCGACGGCCCGGGCGACGGGGGCGACAAGCCCGGCGATGCGCGCCGTTCCAAAAAGGCCAATGTCTGGGTGCCGGGAGAAGACCCCTACAAGCCCAATCGCAACGCGATCACAACAGGGTTGGAGGGCGAAGACTATGTCGAGATCAGGAGCGGTCTAAAGCCGGGCCAATCGGTGATCATCAGGTCGCGCAATCTGACCGATGAAGCGCAATCCAGCGGCAGGGCCGCGCCGCGCTGATGCCGGATCCCGACGCGCATTACGGAAATACCGAGCATCCGCTGGTCGAAACGCGCGACCTGGTGAAGACTTACACGTTGGGCGGGGAAAGCATCCACGCCATAAACGGCGTTTCCGTCAAAATCGCACGCGGTGAATATGTCGCGATTATGGGCACAAGCGGGTCGGGCAAGTCGACCTTTATGAACATGGTCGGCGGATTGGATGTTCCGACCAGCGGTCAGGTTCTAATTGATGGCGTCGCGACCGAAAAGCGGTCTAGCGATGATCTGGCGCTGCTCCGCAACGAGAAAATCGGTTTCGTGTTTCAGCAATTCAACTTGCTGGCGCGAACATCCTCAATCGACAATGTTGCCGTGCCGCTCATCTATGCTGGCGTTGACGCTGCGACGCGGCGTGCGCGCGCCATTGCGAAGCTAGAGGATATGGGGCTGGGTGATCGGCTGCAAAACACGCCTGCCAAGCTCTCGGGCGGGCAGCAGCAACGGGTCGCAATTGCCCGCGCGCTTGTTACCGAGCCGCTTATGCTGCTGGCGGATGAGCCGACCGGCGCGCTTGATACGCGGACCAGCATGGAAATCATGGCGATTTTCGAGCAGCTCAACGCCGCGGGCAAAACGGTGATTGTGGTGACGCATGAGGACGAGATTGCCGATCATGCAAAACGCCGGATTACCTTTCGCGACGGAAAAGTGATCGAAGATCGCATGGTTGAAGACCGGACCATCGCGACAGCTGTTCCAGCGGTGGAGGAGGCCTGATGGCAAGTGCATCCTCCGGCAGAACGAGCAAGGCGGCTGGTGCAATGGGCCGAATTCTGGGCAGTTGGTCGGTCAATGTCGCGATTGCGATGACGGCGCTGCGGACCAATGTCATGCGCTCAATTCTCACAATGCTTGGCGTTATGATCGGGGTTTTCGCGGTTAGCCTGGCCGTGGCTGTCGGCAATGGCGCTCAGGTTTCGGTGATGGAATCGATCAACAGCTTCGGCAGCAATATGGCAATCGTCATTCCCGAGCCTGAAAGCGAAGGCGGTCGGCGGACGTGTGATCGCGGCCGCCTGACCCAGCGCGATTTGAAAGCGATTGAGCGAGAGGTTCCGGGCGTGCGCGCGATGGCTCCGCAATTGCGATCCAATCTCGATCTTGTTGTTGCGGGGACCAGCGCATCGACCAGCGGTGTGGGCACCACACCGGACTATGGAGACATCACCAACCATCCTGTCGATCGTGGTCGGTACATCACCGATGCCGATGTGCGGTCGGCGTCGCGCATTGTTGTGCTTGGGCGGACTGTATCAGAGGCTCTGTTCGGTGAGCTTGACCCTGTTGGAGAAACGGTGAGGATTGACGGCGTGCCGTTCACCGTAGTCGGGCTGCTGGAGGAAAAGGGTTCGACCTTTGGCGACGATAATGACGACACCGCGGTGCTTCCCATTTCGACCATGCGCCAACGGTTCGTTGGCGATACACTGCCCGGGCCCGATGATGTGCAATTGGCTTTCGTCGGGATCGAGGAAGGCTCTTCCTTGGCTCAGGCAAAAACCGACATCACCAACGTGATGCGAGACCGCTATCGGGTGCGCGATGATGGCATTAATCCCTTCACTGTTCGCACCACTCAGGAGTTTATGGAGGAGAGCCAGTTCATCACTGGTATTTTGCAAGCGGTGCTGGTGGCAATTGCTTCGATCTCGCTTCTGGTGGGTGGCATCGGGATCATGAATATCATGCTGGTGAGCGTGACCGAACGGACGCGCGAAATTGGTCTGCGCATGGCCCTTGGCGCGCGGCGCAGCGATATCCGCAACCAGTTTCTGGTCGAGGCTGCCGTCCTGTGCGTGCTTGGCGGCGGGGTGGGATTGCTCCTTGCCATGATCAGCGGCGCGGCGCTCACCGCCTATGCTGAATTTCCGGTCCCGATTGGGTTGGATGTGGCGCTGGGCTCGCTCACATTTTCGGCGGTTCTTGGCCTTGTCTTTGGAGGGTATCCCGCCGTCCGCGCGTCGCGTCTCGCCCCGATTGAAGCGCTGCGCACCGAATAGGGCGGGGTGCTCCTTGGAAGCTTTCATTCATTGGAAGTGGGAAATGCAGCCCTGATCAGCCTTGAAATTGGCGCTCATCCGTTGTTCAAGCGCGTTCATTGATTGTGGCGTCCATCCAATCGCAAGCAGACATTGCTGCGAGCGCGACAAGCCCGAATAAGAGAGACACTCTATGACTGCCCCGAAACTGGTATCCGTTTTTTCAACTGTGTCCGCTGCTGCCCTGCTTACCGGGTGCGCGACCTACAATCAGGAAACCGATATGGACGCTATCGCCGAAGCTCCGGCCACCGACTATTCACCCAGCATTCCCGAAGGCACTGGCATTTTCGCCACAGAGAGCACGCTGCCGTTCCACGCCCCCGATTTCACCAAGATCACCGAAGCCGATTACATGCCTGCTTTCAAACAGGGCATGGAGATCCATAAGGCTGAGGTGCAGGCGATCATCGACAACCCGGCCGCGCCCAGCTTTGACAACACCATCGTCGCGCTCGAAAAATCGGGCGCAATGCTGGGCCGCGTTGCACGGACATTCTTTCAGGTGGCCGGCACCAACACCACCGATGGCATCGATGCGATCAACACCGAAGTGAGCCCGCTGCTGTCCGCGCATGGCGACAGCATCACTCTCAATCCTGAACTTTTTGCCCGCGTCAAAGCGGTCTATGACAAGCGCGCCTCAATGACGATGACGGTCGAGGATGCGCGGCTGCTTGAAACGACCTATGAATCCATGGTCCACGCCGGCGCGCTGCTGAGCGAAAGCGAAGTCGCGCAGGTCAAAGAGATCAACACCAAGCTTTCGACGCTGACGACCGAATTCGGGCAGTTGGCGCGCGACGCTATGGCGGATCAACCATTGGTCGTTGATACCAAAGAGGAGCTCGCCGGCCTGTCGGACTCCGACATTCAGGCCGCCGCCGATTTCGCCGCGTCGAAAGGCTATGAAGGCAAATACGCAATTGCGCTTCAGAATACGACGCAGCAACCCTTGCTGCCGTCTCTGGAAAATCGCGCGACCCGCGAGAAGCTGTTCAAACTCAGCTACAACCGCGCTGATGGCAACACGCAGGTCGATACGCGTGATCTGATCGCTCAAATCGCTCTGCTGCGCGCTGAGAAGGCGACGATTTTCGGCGAAGCGGACTGGGCGAGCTACACCATGTATGACCGCATGGCGAAACAGCCCAAGACGGCGCTCGATTTCATGGAGCAGATGGTGCCCGCGCTCGCCGCGACACAGCGCCGCGAGGCGGAAATGCTCAACGCAGCGATCCGCGCCGATGGCAAGGACTTTACCGTCAAACCTTGGGATTGGTATCGCTACGCCAACCGCATCAAGGCCGAGCAGTTCGACCTCGATGAGGGCGCGGTGATGGAATACTTCCAGCTCGACCGGGTGCTTGAAGATGGCATCTTCCACATGGCGACCGAGCTTTACGGCCTGACCTTTGAGCGGCGCAGCGACATTCCGGTCTATCACCCCGACGTGTGGGTCTACACCGTGTTCGAGGAGGATGGTTCGGAGCTGGGCCTGTTCTATTTCGACCCGTTCCAGCGCCCGTCAAAGCGTGGCGGTGCATGGATGGGCAACTTCGTCGATCAAAGCGATATGACCGGCAACAAGCCGGTGATCTACAACGTGCTGAACGTGCCCAAGGCGCCCGCAGGCGAGCCTCAATTGGTCAGCTTCGACTGGGTCAACACCGCGTTCCACGAATTCGGCCATGCGCTGCACGGCCTGTTTGCCGACCAACGTTATGAGAGCCTTTCGGGCACCGCGACGGCGCGCGATTTCGTCGAATATCCCAGCCAGGTGCACGAAATGTGGACGACATGGCCTTCGATCCTGTCGAACTATGCCAAGCACTACAAAACCGGTGAAACGATCCCGGCTGAGATGATCGCGAAGATCGAAGCGGCGGCAAAGTTCAATCAGGGTTATGATTTCGGCGAGGTTGTCGAAGCGGCTTTGCTCGACATGAAATGGCATGCGCTGACGCCCGCAGAGGCAAAGGCTCTGGTGGGCGATCCGGCTGCGGTGGACGCGTTTGAGCGCAAGTCGCTGACCGATTTGGGGCTCGAAATTGATCTGGTGCCGCCACGCTATCGCAGCACCTATTTCAACCACATCTTCTCCTCACCCGCAGGCTATTCGGCAGGCTATTACAGCTATTTGTGGACCGAAATGCTCGATCGTGACAGTCGCAAATGGTTCCGCGAGAACGGCGGTCTGACCCGCGAAAATGGCGAGCATTATCGCAAGACCGTGCTGAGCCGTGGCGGGACGATGGACTACTTCGAGATGTTCGAGAAGTTTGCAGGCCGTCAGCCAGACGTGCAGCCGATGCTCGAAGCGCGCGGGCTGGTCAGCGAAGGCGAATAGGATCCGAGCGGGGCCGCAGCTCGACTGCCGCCCCGCTCAATCCTAACCTTCGAAATCCGGCTCCACTAATGGGCCGAATAAGCCTTTGGCCGGAGCGGTCACGGGTTCTACGCGCTCGCATTGCTTGTGGGCGTGTTTCTCGGACTACTATTCGCAGGCATCGCAGCAGGTCTCGCATGGGGCGCGGACGGTGAGCGGGTTTTCGTCTACGGCAGTTATGAGGACACCGACGGCATTCTTGATGCCAATGGCAATCTGCTCTCCGGCCGTAGCAACTTTGTCGATGACTACACGCTGTTCGGGAAAATCGAGGTTGATCTGAGCCCCACTTCGACGCTCACGGCGACCGGCAATTACACCGAACTGGTCTCGTCTGATCGCCAGTTTGAAATCGGCGCCTTGGACATCGACGGTCTGCAAGCCACTCGGGAAGTGCCGTTCCCGTTCAGCTATGAGCAGCCGCCAACGAACAACTTCCTTTATGGCAGCCTGTCTTATTCAAACTCCGATCTGCTGGGCGGAAACTTCTCGCTGCTGGCCTATTACAGCGAAAGCGAGTTCCTTAATCCGGGAAGCGATATTCGCGCTGCGCGTCAGCAAACCGGTCCTTTCCCGGCGGCTTGGCCGGGTCTGTGGCAGACCGGTGCGGTGACCGAGGAATATGGACTGCGCACCGAATACACGCGTGAATTCGGCGACAAGTTCACCTTGACGGTCGGTGGTGACTACAACTTCGCAGATAGTGTCAGCCTGCTGCCGATTTCGAGCGAAGCCGATTTCGACACGACCGGTTTCTTCGATGCAGTGCGTCAGGACATCCAGCGCCCGCCATTCACGCTGGAGAGCATCGGGCTGTTTGCGCAAGGTTCGCTTGAGCTGACAGACAGGTTGACCCTCAATGGCGGTGTGCGCTGGGATCAGGTCAGCTACGAAATCATCGGCCCGTACGACATTGCATTCTTCTTCTTCCAGCCACCTGGCGAGCGCCCGGGTGGCTCGGGTTCAGCCGATGACTTCTCGTTCAATGGCGGACTTTTTATGACGTTTCAGACAATGTGAGCGTCTTCGCGAACTATTCCGAAGGCTTCACTTTGCCATCTCTCGGTTTCCTTGGAAACAACGTCGCCCCCGGTGTTGCAATCGCTGATTCCGGTGTCGTCGAACCGATCGTCTCGAACAGCTATGATGTGGGCATTCGGGCAGAGGCGGGCGGACTGACCGTACAGTTCGCCGGCTACTATTCGGAAGGCAATTTCAACACCGCTTTGGGCGTTGATGCGCAGACCGGACTTATCCTTCGCGGTCAGGCGCCAAGCGAGGTTTACGGCTTCGAATTGTCTGCTCAGGCGCAGGTAAGCGAAACGTTCCGGGTCGAAGGGTCCATCGCCTATATCGAAGGCCGCGTTGACAGCGCGAAAAACGGAACATTCACAAACATCACGACGCAGGATGTTCCGCCGGTGAAAATCCAAATTCGCCCGGTATGGGAAGTCGCGCCGAAAACGCGTTTGTTCGGACAATTGTTCTTCACTGGCGATCGCGATGCGGCGTTCATTGATGGCAATGACCCGTTCCCGGCCGACAGCTTTACCCAGGTCGTCCTTGGCGTAAGCACTGTCATCGATTGGGGCGGCGCTGGTGAAGGCGACTTGAGCTTATAGGTGCTCAATATCTTCAATCCGGAATTGGTCCTTCCTGGCGAGGCCACCTTCCTTGCCGGTCGCCGCCGCGCTGCCCCCGGGCGCGCTGTTACCCTTAGCTATCAGCACAGGTTCTAATCGAAGCGGTAGGACAGGCGATTAGGCGGGCTGCGGCGACGGCGAACTCATTCAACATGTGAGCGTTGAGCGAGTTTGCACGATCAATCATTGCAGCCCTGATCGCCCAGGAAACCAGTCTTTGCGAAGTTGCGCAGTTGATTTCAGCATTGGTTTCGACCGATGTGCTCCGGATTGATCGGCGAGATTGGCCAAAGATCGGGGAACGCCCTCCGGTTTCTGATCGTATTGCCTAGGCGGGGCAACTCTACTAATGCGAACAAATTGCAAAAACCCCTTATCGCCAATGGCAAACACAACACATCGGATCCAATCAATCGGTGAAAGCCGCACCTACCGCGTCTGCCTGGCGATCTTCGGTGGCTATGCCTTTACGGTGGGTTTTTTTGCTTTCCTTTCCGTCACGCTTGCATTGCTGGGCACAAGCCGTGTTGAAGGCATGTGGTGGGGCGTGCTCACGAGTTTTCTGATCTACACCCTGGTGGCTCTTTGGGCTGCGGCGACGACACGTATTTGGCTAACCTCATTCATCCTGATCGGCGGTGCCGTCGTAATGATACTGGGGGCTCCTTTTCTTGCGGAGCGATTGGGCTAACCGCTGGTATGATCAAACTGAACATCTCCGAAGACTTTCGCGCATCGATGAACTGGTTCCACACCTGGGCCGGTATCGGAACGTCATGCCTGCTCTTCATGATCTTCTGGATGGGCTCACTGGCCGTATTCGACCGCGAGATTGACCAGTGGATGAAGCCGGAGATGCGTGTCGAGCATGTCGGTTCGGGCTTCTCTTATGGCAAGGTAATCGAGAGCCTCAAAGAAAACGGAGCTTCGGATTCGCCCCGCATATTTGTCAGCGCTCCATCCGAACGCGATCCGCTCATTTTTGCCGGCTATCAGACCGAGGATGGCTTCGAGCGTGCCTATTTCGATCCGACAACGCTCGAGAAAGTCGAGTTGACCGACAGTTTTGCTGGAACGGGGTTCTATTTTCCATTCCACTACAGCCTGCATATCCCGGCCGGGATCGGATATTGGATCGTGGGTTTTTGCGCGATGGCGATGTTGGTTTTGATGGTCTCGGGCATCTTCATCCATCGAAAGATTGTGAAGGACTTCTTCACCTTCCGGCCTGACAAGGCGCTGCGCCGATCAAGTCTGGACCTTCACAATATGTCCAGCCTGATGGCGCTTCCGCTGCATGTTCTGTTTCCGCTCACGGGCTTGATGATCTTCTTCACGATCTATCTGCCGTGGTCGGCCACTGTGGTTTTCGATGGGGACGAGGCCAAGCAGTTCGAAGCCGCTTTTGCCATTGCTGCGGTTGAGCCGAGTGGTGAGGCGGGTGCGCCGGAGACCGATATTGATCAGATCATTTCGCAAGTCGAAGCGCGCTGGGCGAGCCGCAATCCGGGCAGCGAGCCCAAAGCGGATTCGGTTAATTTACAGCTTGCCAATGATGCGAACGCCTTCTTGACTGTGCGCGAGTCCTTCCCTTCGCGTGCGGTTTCGATGAACAAGAACATCACAGCCGTTTCGCTGGGTTCAGGCGAAGTGTTGAGCGATCTGGATGCCGGCCCCGCGAAGTCCTCCTATGCTTGGCTCTCGGGCGCGCACTTTATCCAGTTTGACAGTTGGGCGCTGCGCTGGCTGTATTTTGCAGGCGGCTTGCTTGGCAGCATCATGATTGCCTCCGGCCTGATGTTCTGGATGCAGTCGCGCATTCGCAAAGGGGCAATCGAGCCACGAAGCGTGCGGATTGTGCGCGGGCTGGCGATCGGCTCGATCAGCGGCATCATCCTCGCAAGCGGCGCCTATCTGGTTGCCAACCGGCTGATCCCGGCCAATTCGATGGGCTTCGGCATGGGCCGGGCCAATTTTGAAGTGGTGTTCTTTTACGCGGTATGGATCGCGACATTCATCCACGCTGCGTTGCGCGGCAAATTTGCCTGGCGCGAGCAGTGTCTTGCGATGGCGCCAGTCGCGGTGCTGGCGGTCGCGGCCAACTGGGTTACGACGGGCCATCATCCTGTCGCGGCTTTTTCTGAAGGGCTGACCCAGATCTGGAGCATGGACGCCGTGCTGTTGCTGGGTGCAGGGGTTGCGCTCTTCGCGGCGGCGCGCCTCAAGGTGCCAGCCGATGAAGCGCAGCGACATACTGCAGAGCTTGCCGGTGCGCCTGCCGAGGCTATGCCTGCCGAATGAACCTTTTGCTCGCTTCTGCGCTATTGCTGATAGCTTTCGCGGTGTGCTTGGCGGGCTGCCTGCTCTTGGCCCTGAGTCAGGTGCGAAATTGGCGCAGGGTAACAGGCGATTCCAAGGCGATTGCACCAAAATCCAGCACAGCGGGCTGGCTGTTTGTCCTGCTTTCGCTTGTGCCGTGTGTGCTGCGTGATGGAGCCAGCTTTGCAGCTTTGCTGTGGCCACTGATATTTGCGGCGAGCGCTATGACAGCTGCCCTGTTGCTGACTTACCGCGCGGCTTGGCTAAAGCCGGTCGCGAGGATGCTGTCGCGCACTTCATAAGCAGGTGGTGGGCGCGGCAAGGATTGAACTTGCGACCCCACCCGTGTGAAGGGTGTGCTCTACCACTGAGCTACGCGCCCGCCTGTAGGGAGTCGCGCTCCCGGGCAGGGGCGCGCATCTACTGTGCAGTGGCTCGCTTGGCAAGCGTGTGGCTCGCTAAAAATCGCTCTTACGGAGCGACAAAACTGCGCAAGCGGCTGATCAGGGTCATGGCTTCACTACTGCCAATCGCGCGCACGTCTCTGGGGCATTCCAGACAATAGGCCTGAATCCCTTTGGTGCCCGTCAGCAATTCGAGGTCACCGCTGATCCGGGCGAGCGTCATCGCGCGTTGCTGCGCGGCCATGGCAAACAGGTCGCCGCGCTGCGTCGCTTGCTCGGGAGCGGAGCCGACGACCAATTGCCGGATGAGCGAATCATACTCATCGGTCTCGGCGCCGATGAAGCTCGCGTGCCAATCGCCCTCTTCAAGTCCCGCTTCCTTCGCTGCCCATTCGAGCGCTTCGTCGAGACCGCCGAACTGGTCGACCAGGCCGTTCTGACGCGCGGTGCCGCCATCCCAGACGCGCCCCTGGCCGATTGCATCGACTTTTTCGGTGCTCATCTTGCGCGCCTTGCTGACGCGGCTGAGGAAGTCCGAATAGGTATTGCCGACAGAGGATTGCAGGATGGAATCGACCTCCGGCGTCAAGCCGCCGATGAAGTCGGGCTGACCCGACAAAGCCGTAGTGCTGTAGCCGTCGCTGTTTACACCATATTCGGCAGCAGTGTTTTCAAACGTCGGGAGCACGGCGAAAACGCCAATGGACCCTGTCACCGTCTCGGGCTGCGCGAAGATGCGGTCGCCTGCGGTTGCGACCCAATATCCGCCCGATGCCGCGACATTGGCAAAGGACACCGCAACCGGAATGTCCTTGGCACGGTAGCGTTCGATGGCGCGGCGGATTTCCTCCGATGCTGTGACCGATCCGCCGGGCGAATCCACCCGCACGACCAGCGCGGCGAGATCATCCTCAAGCGCCGCGTCAAGCGCGTCGGCGATCCGAGTTCCGCCAGCTGTGCCCGGACCGGCATCGCCATCAACGATCACGCCCGCGACCGTGACCACGCCAATGGCCTTGCCGCTTGAGGAAGCCGGATTGTTGGCCAGATAAGCGTCAAAGTCGCTCTTGGCATAGGCGCCGGGGGAGTTGCTCCAATCGTCTTCCCCGACGATTTCAGCGACCCGTTCACCGAATTCGACGGGACTTCCGAGCTTGTCGACCAATCCACCATCGAGAGCCGCTTGCGCCAGATTGCCTTCGGCGCCTTCGATCCATTCGACAGGGGTCTTGGTCACTTCGTCAAGTTTGATCTTGGGCCGCGCCTTTTTGACGTTGGCCTGCCATTCTTCCCAGAGCGCTCCGTACAAATCGCGGGCATTTTCGCGCGCTTCATCGGACATGGAGTTGCGCGAATAGGGTTCGACCGCGGATTTGTATTCGCCGACCTTGTAGATGCGCGCATTGATGTTCAGCCGCTCGAGCAGGCCGGCATAATAAAGGTTGTTGCCACCCGGCCCCGCGATCACCGCGCCGCCCAGCGGATCGGCCCAGACCTCGCTTGCATGGGCGGCGAGATGCATGTGATCATCGCCATAGGCCATCGCATAGGTAAGCACGTCCTTGTCGGCCTTGCGCACGCGGTCGATTGCTTCGCCGATGGCCTGCATGTGAACCTGACCGCCCCCGATAAAGCCGGACAGATCGAACACCACCGCTTTGACACGCTCATCGCCTGCGGCGGCATCGAGCGCACGGACGATGTCGCGCGCCTGATATTCCCCAACGGGCACTTCGCCGCTCAGCAAGGTCTCTATCGGATCAATGACAGAGGCTTCTTCAACCACATAACCGTCAAGCTGGATAAGGAGCGCGCCATCGCGGACCTGACCGGGGTTTGGGCGCATGGTGAGAATGCTGAACAATGCGATGAAGAACAACAGCATAAAGATCAGGACCATGCCGTCCTTGATCCCGACCAGAACCTTCCAAACCTTGCCTGCAAAACTCATGCGATTGTGTGCCTTCTCTATCGGTTTCGGAGCGTCTTATGCCCGCAACATCCTTAACGTCTAACCTAATTTAGGGTTTCGCCAAGCAATCTTCTATGGGGTCGCGCGCGGGAATGGGTTGAGCGTCGCACATCGCTCGACTAAGGGCGTTGCTTTAATGACATCATCGCAAACCAATCCGGATGACAGCCGCTTTCCCGCGGGTCGTCTCGCCTTTCCGCATCGCGACCTGCTCGGCATTAGCCAGCTTGAGCGGCACGAGATCCTCTATCTGCTGTCGCAGGCGCAGCAATGGGTCGAACTCAACCGCCAAAGCACCAAACATGCGGGGCTTTTGGCGGGTCTGACAATCATCAACGCGTTTTTCGAAAATTCGACGCGAACGCTGCTGAGTTTCGAGATTGCGGGCAAAAGGCTGGGCGCGGATGTGGTCAATATGCACGCCGCGCAATCGAGCGTGAAGAAGGGCGAAACGCTGATCGATACAGCGATCACTCTCAACGCCATGCGCGCCGATGCTATTGTGATCCGGCACGGGTCAAGCGGGGCGACAGGGCTGATCGCAGACAAAGTGGATTGTCCGGTGCTCAATGCGGGCGACGGGAGTTACGAGCACCCAACGCAAGGGCTGCTCGACGCGCTGGCTTTGCGCGAGGCGCTGACGCGGCGGGGCGATGCGGCGGAGGATTTCAACGGCCTCACTGTGACGATCTGCGGCGATATCCTGCACAGCCGAGTTGCGCGCTCGAATATACTTTGCCTGCAAGCGATGGGGGCGAGCGTGCGCGCTTGCGCTCCGCCTGCTTTGATGCCTGCGGGGATCGAGGCGATGGGTGTGGAGCCGTTCCACGAATTCGACGCGGCGTTGACCGGCGCGGACGTGGCGATGATGCTGCGGCTGCAATCGGAGCGGATGGCGGGCCAATTCATCCCCTCGGCGCGCGAATATCACCACCTATACGGGCTGACGAAAGCGCGGCTGGAACGCGCTGCGCCGGGCGCCTTGGTGATGCATCCGGGGCCGATGAATCGCGGGGTCGAGATCGACAGCGAAGTGGCTGACATGCTCGACCGCTCGATCATCACCCAGCAGGTGGAGATGGGCGTGGCGATCCGCATGGCATGCCTCGATATCCTGACGCGAAGCGCGCGCGGAATAGAGGGGTGGGCGGCATGAAACAGATGCAAGCGCTCACGATAATTGGCGGAAGTTTGGTCACACCTGATGGCTTGGTCGAAGGATCGATCCGGCTGGATGGCGGCCTGATTGCTGCCGTTGGTGCCGATGTAACGGCTCAGGATGGCGATGCGATCATTGATGCGGGTGGCAAGCTGGTTGCACCGGGTCTGGTCGATCTGGGTGTATTCGCGGTTGATAAGCCGGCGTTTCACTTTGGCGGGATAACCCGCGCGGCCTTAATGCCCGACCAATCGCCGCCGCTCGATTACCCCAGCCGCGTCAATTACATCGCCAAGAGCGGCAAGCCCGATCTGTGGGTTCACCCCTTGGCGGCAGCGACGCGCGGGCTTGAAGGGCGCGAATTGGCCGAAATCGCGATGATGCGCGATGCCGGTGCACGCGGCGTGGCGACCGGGCGGCGCTGGATCGCGGATTCGGGCGTGATGCTACGCCTGATGCAATATGC
>JBCCOF010000040.1:0-20158 GCA_039025455.1 Pseudomonadota bacterium
CATCGTTACCGGCACCAAGACACAAGACCCCGAAGATGTGCAGGACGTGCCACTGGCCGTCACCGCCTTCAACTCCGACACACTCGAAGCCTTCAAGGTTCGCGATGTCCAGGGTCTGACATTTCAGGCACCGAACGTCTCGCTCGACCAGATTGGTACCAGCCGCGGCACGGCGAACTTCTCGATCCGCGGTCTCGGCATCAACTCGTCGATCCCGTCGATCGACCCGACCGTCGGCGTGTTTGTCGATGGAGTTTACCTGGGCAACAACGCTGGTGTCGTGTTCGACCTGTTCGACCTCGACAGCGTGGAAATCCTGCGCGGCCCGCAAGGCGTTCTGTTCGGTCGCAACGTGACCGGCGGCGCGGTGCTGATCAACACCGGCAACCCGACTGAAGAATTCCGTGGCAAATTCCGCGCAGCGGTTGATGGCCCGGTCGATAGCGGTCGCGGCGGCGCGAACTACACCGCCAGCGGCGTGATTTCCGGCCCGATCATTGAAGACAAGCTGCTGTTCAAAGTCGGCGGCTATTACAACAACGATGAAGGCTACTTCATCAATGGCTTCGATGGCTCGAACCAGGGCGCTGCCGAAACATACATCGTTCGCGGCGCGCTGGAAGCGCGGCTCGGCGATCTGACACTCACCGGTAAGCTCGATTACTTCGAGAGCGAAGGCGACGGCCCTGCGGCGCAAAACCGGGGCATCTTCGAGCGCGACAGCTTCGATTTCGCAATCGACAATCGCGGCTCTTATGCAAACGAGATCCTGACCAGCTCGCTTAAAGCCGAACTCGATATTGGCCCGGGCACACTGACAAACATCTTCGGTTATCGCACCTATAGCGGCACGACCGATGCTGACATCGACGCGACTTCGCTGTTCCTGTTCCACTCGAGCACCGAAACCGAACAGAGCCAGATTTCTAACGAGCTGCGCTACGCGGTTTCGACCGACAATTTCGACCTCACGGTCGGCGGCTTCTTCTTCGACCAGACGCTCGAATACACCGAAGTGCGCGATATTCCGGTTTCGACCCCGCTCACTTTCTTCGGTGGCGGTGTGCAAGACCACCAGGTCCTCGGTCTGTTCGCCAGCGGTCAGTTCTATGTCACCGACAGCCTTTCGGTCATCGCCGGTCTGCGCTGGGGTGAAGAAACCAAGGATGTCGGCATCACCTATGTGCGTCCGCGTCCGACTTGCTCGGTTGTTGACGGCACTTGCCCGACCTCGGGCACCAACCCGTTCATCCCGACCGAGAACAACGGCTTCACCGACAGCGTGACGTTTAACAACCTCTCGCCAAAGCTTGGTCTGCAATACGAGTTCAACGACAGCCAGATTTACGGTCACTGGACCCGTGGTTTCCGTTCGGGCGGATACAACTTCCGCATCACGAATGCGAATGCGTTTGAACAGGTTGTTGCCCAAACCGGCAATTTCTTCTTCGGTGAAGAGCAGGTCGATAACTTCGAAATCGGCGGCAAGTTCCAGACGGTTGATGGCGCCCTCACGGTCAATGTGGCGGGTTACATCACCAAGATCCAGGACATGCAGCGCGAAGTGAACCAGTCTTCGGCCACCGCCGGGGTTGCCCAGTCGATCTTCAACACCGCAGATGCGACCATCACCGGTATCGAAGCGGAAGCGCGCGCGCGGGTTTCGGATTCGCTGATCTTCACTGCGAATATCGGTCTGATCGACGACGAGTATGACGAAATCCTGTTCGACATTTCGGGCGACGGCATCATTGATGCGACCGATCTGGCGCTGCGTCTGCCGCGCGTTCCCGAAGTGACATGGGGCGTCGGGCTGATCCACGAGCTGCTGCTTGGCAACAGCGAAATCCTGACCCGGATTAACTATCAGTACCGCGATGAATTCGCCTACACTGATAACAACTTCGGTTTCGTTCAGGACATCAGCAACCTTGAAGCCAACGTGACATGGATCACCCCGGTCGATGGCCTGTCGTTCTCGGTCTATGGCCGCAACCTGTTCGATCAGGTTCAAGTCGGCGGTGACACCCAGATCCCGTTCGGCGGTGGTTTGTCGAATGGGGTCAACGAGACCTTTGGCCAATTCCCCGCGGCTGGAACGTTCTCGCCGCTGTCGAAGGGTCGTCAGCTCGGCGTTGAGGCTCTGTTTGAATTCTAATTCGAACGCATAACCAATCACGAAAGGGGCGTCCGGAAGGGCGCCCCTTTTTGATTCTACTCGCGCGCAATCAGGAGCAGCAGGGCAATTTGCTCATCGTCATAGCCGACAAATCCCCATTCGATCGCCGCGCCCGCAATCGGGTTCCACAGCCCGTCATAGCGGTTGGAAACGAGGGTGCGCGTGGCCGGATCGAAGGCTTCTAGAAATTCTTGCGCAGCCTCTTGGGCTGTCTGCCGTGACAACCAATCACGGCTTGGATTGGAGATATCATGCGCGAGCGCCTGAGTCATTTCGCCCAAGGCACAACGCGGCTCGGACGCGTCTGCATTCGCGTCAAGCAACTCCCAATTGAAGCCAATGGGTTTGAGGCCAAGGCGCTCAACAAAGCCATCGGCTATACTGGTGTGAATGCCGCTCAGGCTTTCGAGCTTCGCATACTCGAACATGACCCTTGCGCCCGGTTCGATTACAGGCAGCCATTTGGCCCCGAACGCCTCGAGATCGCTAAGCTCATTATTCACCCGCGCGCCCCGAACAGCGCCGTGCCGACCCGCACATGAGTCGCGCCCAATTGTACGGCGGTTTCGTAGTCCCCGCTCATGCCCATTGAGAGCCCGTCGACCCCGTTGTCATCGGCCAGTTTCGCAAGCAGAGCGAAGAATGGCGCAGGCTCGATATCGGCGGGCGGCAGACACATCAGGCCCGCCATCGGCACATCCGCCTCGCGCACTTTTTCAAGGAACGCCGGAACTTTGGCAATCGGACAACCGCCCTTTTGCTCCTCGTCGCCAATATTGACCTGCACAAAGCACGGGATTCTACGGTCCAGCTTGTCCATCGCCCTGGCCAGAGCTTTGAGCAGGCTCGCGCGGTCGAGCGCGTGAATGCAGTCGAACAGCGCCACCGCATCCTCGGCCTTGTTGGACTGCAATTGCCCGATCAGGTGAAGCTCGGCATCGGGAAAGCGCTCGCGCAATTGCGGCCATTTGCCCTGCGCTTCCTGCACGCGGTTTTCGCCGAAGACGCGGTGCCCGGCCTCCAGCAGCGGAGTGATCTTATCCGCCGGATGGGTCTTGCTCACCGCAATCAGCGTGACCTCGTCCCGCTCCCGACGGGCGATTTTGCACATTTTGGCGATATTGGCCTCGACGGCGTCGAGGCGCCCAGCTGCATTTGATGCCGCATTTGAGTCTGCACTTTCCATGGTGCGCAGCTATAGCGGCGCGGTGCGATATTCAACGCCTCTTGCCCATCAATGGCTGATCTCCGACGCGCGCAATGACGCGGTGCTTGAGGATGCCCTGCGCCGGATGACGCGCGGGAGCGGGTTTATCTACCGCCACTATCACCTCGGCGAACCAGAGCGTTACCTGCGCTTTCGGGCCTTGCGCAAAGTGGCGCGCGCCTGCGGGCACACGGTCATTGTTGCACAAGGCGTACAAAAAGCGGCTCAATGGCAGGCAGATGGTGCATATGGTCCGCCATGCGCGCTTCAACGTCGGCGAACAGGCCAGCTCCGCCTCGCCACCGCGCACAACCTGACCGAGATCGGGCTGGCGAACAGGATTGGCGCGGATGCGGTCCTGCTCTCGCCGGTCTTCGCCACCCGCTCGCATCCGGGGGCTGACACTTTGGGAATTGCGAAGTTCCGGCTGCTCGCTCGCTATTCCAACACTCCCGTGATCGCACTTGGCGGGATGAACGCGAAAGGCGCTCGGGCGCTCGACTGGCCGCGCTGGGCGGCGATTGACGGGCTTAGCTGATGCAAACAAGCCATATGCAAAAAGACCGCAAGTCACGCGCCGCAATTGACGACAACGTCTTGTTTCGACGCATTTGCGAACACGTCGAGCGCCACGGCCTGTGCAGCGTTAGCGACATCCAGCTGCACTTTGGAATCGGGGTCAACTTGGCTTTCAAAATGATCGAGCGGATGATCGAAAATGGCGTTGTGCCCGTTCCGCCCGACCGGCTGAATTAGCCTCCATTTGCCGCAGCCCGCTTGACCGCGAGTCCGCGAGGATTCATGGTGTGTTCCAAGGAAGGAGCCCCCATGGCCAGCCGCGCGATAAACACCCGAAAAACCACCACCGATTGGCGTGCAGGGCTGCGCCGTTCGATCCGCCGCGCTGCGCAGATGACTGGCGCTGCGGTGCTGATCATCTCGATGGTTTTGCTCGCGCTTTCGTTGGTCAGCTACACCCAGACCGACCCAAGCCCCTCGACCGCAGCCTCGGGCGAGGAAATCGGCAACTGGATGGGCACAAGCGGGGCATGGCTCGCCGACCGCGCCTTTTTCATTTTTGGCCTGCCCTGCGTGCTGCTGCTGCCGCTGCTCTATATCTCGGCGCGCAAATTGTGGCGCGATGTCGAGGATGATGATGATCTGGACCGTGAGCCGCTGAACACCCGCTGGTGGTTGCCAACCGGCCTGCTGCTGATCGCGATGTTCCTTTTGTCCTCGGTGCTTTCGCTGGCATTCGATACGCCCGGCGGCACATTGCCGGCGCAGTTGGGCGGCGTTTCGGGCTTGCTTGGCGCAGGCGTGATTGAAGCATTCGCTGGCCTTCTTGGCGAAGGCGCCTCGGGCTGGGTGATTTTTGGCGCAGCGCTGTTGTGCCTGGGCGGCGCGGTCGGGCTGCTCACGCGGATTTTCGCAATCGACTGGCGCGCGCTATTGACCCTGCCCGATTTCCTCAAAGGCGGCGCGAAGGGGGTTCTGGCGCGCTTGCCCAGCATTGGTGGCGGAACCCGTCTCGCCCCGCCCGACGCCCGCGAAGCCGCCGATGCTGATGACGCCGCGCCCAAATCGCGCCGAAAGGGGAAGTCGGTCGAGGCTCCGAAAGCAGAGCACGCACCGCGCCGTTCGCCCGAAATCCCCGACCCTTCCGCCCCGCCCAAGCGCGCAGTGGCGGCCAAAGCGAACCAGCGCGACATGTTCGCGAGTTATGACCTGCCAAGCCTCGATCTGCTGACCGAGCCGCCCGCGGATGAAGGGCCAAAGCTCGACAAGCTGGCGCTTGAACGCAATGCCCGCCTGCTCGAAAACGTGCTCGACGATTTCAATGTAAAGGGCGAGATTACAGCCGTGCGCGCCGGGCCGGTCGTGACCATGTACGAGCTGGAGCCCGCGCCCGGGATCAAGGCCAGCCGCGTCGTGGGCCTCGCCGAGGACATCGCCCGCAATATGAGCGCGATTTCCGCGCGCGTTTCGCCCATTCCCGGCAAGACCGTGATGGGCATCGAATTGCCCAATGCCGACCGCCAGATGGTGATGCTGAAAGAGCTGGCCGCCTGCGCCGCCTTTGCCGAGAACAAGGGCAGCCTGCCGATCATTCTGGGCAAGGATATCTCGGGCGAACCGATCATTGCCGACCTCGCCGCCATGCCCCACTTGCTGGTCGCGGGGACCACCGGCTCGGGTAAGTCGGTCGGGCTGAACTGCATCCTGCTCAGCCTGCTGTACCACTTCACGCCAGCCGAGTGCCGCCTGATCCTGATCGATCCCAAGGTGCTCGAACTCAAGAGCTACGACGATATTCCGCACCTGCTTTCTCCCGTGGTGACCGAGCCGCACAAATCGGTCCGCGCGCTCAAATGGGCGGTCGAGGAGATGGAGAAGCGCTACCGGATGATGAGCTCGGTGAACTCGCGCAACATCCACAGCTTCAACGACAAGGTCCGCTCCGCCGCCGCCAAGGGCAAGCCGCTGGGCCGCCGCGTCCAGACCGGATTTGACCCCGATACGGGCGAGCAATTGTTCGAGGAAGAACAGCTCGATTACGAACCGCTGCCGCAGATCGTTCTAATCGTGGACGAACTCGCCGATTTGATGGTGACCGTGGGCAAGGAAATCGAGGTTCTGATCCAGCGGCTCAGCCAGAAATCGCGCGCGGCGGGTATCCACCTGATCATGGCGACGCAGCGCCCGTCGGTCGATGTCATCACCGGCGTTATCAAGGCCAACCTGCCGACCCGCATCAGCTTCAAGGTAACCAGCCGGATCGACAGCCGTACGATCCTTGGCGAGCAGGGCGCGGAGCAACTGCTGGGCAAGGGCGATATGCTTTACAAACCCAACACTGGCGCGATGGTGCGTGTGCACGGGCCGTTTGTGAGCGACGAGGAAGTCGAAGCAGTCGCCGATTTCTGGCGCGCGCAGGGCACCCCCGAATATGTCGATGCGGTCACCGAAGAACCCGAAGATGGCGGCGGCCTGAACTTCGAGGATGATCTGACCGCGAGCGACAGCCCCGAAGAGCGCAAATACCGTCAAGCCTGCCAGATCGTGATCGAAAACCAGAAGGCGAGCGGAAGCTGGCTCCAGCGCCAGATGGGCGTGGGCTACAACACCGCCGCCAAATGGATCGAGCGGATGGAGAGCGAGGGTCTGGTCGGTCCGGCAAACCATGTCGGGCGGCGCGAGATTTTCCGCGATCAGGACGGCAACCCGATCTAATTGCGGGCGGTCGGCTGCGGCTACTCGCCAGTTGCTTCGCTATCCTCGACCCTCTCACCGGTCAGATCAGCGCGCGTCAAAGTCAGCAAGGCGCTGACCTTGCGGGCATTCGCGGACATCTCTTCGGGCGGCGATGCGACCAGCCCAATCTTCGCCAGCGAACCGCCGCGCTCCCAGTTTTTGACCCACTCATCGAGATAGGCCTGAATCCCCGGAATGGCGCGCATATGCGCTTTCTTTACATAGACATAGAGCGGCCGCGCGCCCGGATAATCGAAGCTCGCGATGTTGTCATAGGTCGGCGTGACCCCGTTCATCGTCAGCCCCTGAACCTTCTGCTTGTTCTCGTCGAGATACGAGAAGCCGAACAGGCCGACCGAGCGTGGATTGCTCTCGATCTTCTGGACGATGAGGTTATCCTGCTCGCCCTGATCGATATAGGCGCCGTCCGAGCGGACCTCGGTGCAGACCTGCTGGTGCAGATCCTCGTCCTTTTCTTTCAGCGCTTTCATCGCCGGATTGGTGTCGCAGCCGACCTCTAGCACCAGCTCTTTGAGCGCATCGCGCGTGCCCGAAGTGCTGGGCGGGCCATAGACCTGAATCGGCTCGTCGGGGAGCGAAGGATCGACATCGCGCCATGTTGTCGCGGTCTGCTCCTTGCCATAGGGTTTTGCGGCCAGCGCTTCGTAAATGATCTTTGGCGATAGGTTGAGCGTGATCCCGCCCGCTGCCGAGGCGAAGGCGATCCCGTCCAGCCCGACTTGCAATTCGATGATATCGTCGACGCCATTCTCGACGCATTTGTCGAACTCGCTCGGCTTCATCCGGCGCGATGCGTTGACCATGTCCGGGTTTGCGCTGCCCAAGCCGCGGCAGAACAGCTGAATGCCGTTGCCCGAGCCGGTCGATTCGATCAGCGGCGAGCTGTAGTCGGGATTGGAGCGCGAAAAACTCTCCGAAATTTGCTTGGCAAACGGATAGACCGTCGAGGAACCGACCGCGTGCACATAATTGCGTGCGCCCGCGCCGGCATCGCAGCCGCCAAGAGCCAGCATCGCCATAGAAACAAGGCCCATGGTGAGTGTTTTGTGCTGCATTGTGATTCCCGAAACTTGCCCGATTCTCATAGTGCCGCCCGCCTTAGTTGGGGTCTGTGACACGCAAGTGACGCACCGTCGAAGAGAGGCGTCGAGAAGCGCCCGATCGAAGGCTGTTACACGATTTTACAAATTTAAGCTGATTCTAACGGCTTACGTCTAACGTGCAGGGCATGAGACGGCGGTTCCTCTCCTTATTGCTGACAATGTTGGCAGCCGCGGCGGCTTTTGTGCTGCCCGCGCCCGCATTTGCGGACGAGTCTCGCAGTTTCGAATTTGCGCCCTCCTGCCACGCAGCATCGGGCGATGCGCGCGTGTTCAGGGATATGGTCGCAAAGTCCCGATGGACCTGTTCGGCTTCGGACTGGCAAGCGGATCAGCCCGTCGCTTGGCTGCGGTTCGACGCAGATTCTTGGGAAGGCAAAGCCACCCCAGAGCACTTTTTCAGCCGCATCGCCCGCCACCGCGCGATCAGCTTTGCCGCGCTCGATAAAGGCGGCGCGCTGCGCATCACAGGTTTCTCTGAAAACGAGGCCACACCCTTCGCCAGAGGGCCGGTGTTCCGCCATTCAATACCCGAGATCACAGATCAGACGCAGGCCCTGCTTGTCAGGATAGAGCGACCCCACTCTGTTCCGCTTTTGACAGAGGCACGCCTGACCGACAGGCCGGAGAACGCAGGCTGGTCGCAAGGCGAAATCATGCTTCTGGCTTTCGTGGTCGGGATGCTGGTTCTGCCGCTGTTTTTCGACATTACCTTCTATCTCGTTCTTCGCGAACGCTCGATCATGCTGCACGCGCTGATGGTGGTCGCGATGATGACCTATGTCCTGTTTGCGAGCGGGCTGATCACCGTGTTTGCGACGCTTCCGCTCGCTTTAATGGCGGTGATGGCCCCGCTTTCATGGGCGGTCGGTTGTGGGCTTTCGGCGCTGTTTCTGGCGAGTTTCCTCGAAGAAGGCGCGCAATCGCACCTTATGCGGCGCGCGACCTTTGCCACGGGGGTTTGGTCGATTTGTGTGGCCGGCTTCTTCGCGCTCCAACTGCACGCCACCCAGGCCTTCGACGACACCTTGTATTTTTATACTCTGATACCCCTGATCGTGGTGATGACCGCCGCTTTGACCGAGGCGGTGATGCGGGGCAGCCGCTCGGCGCGGTTCATTGCCTTTGCCTGGGCACCGATCATCCTCATTTCATTGGAGCGACTGTTGCGCGGACTGGGCTTCTATGTCGGCCCGTCAGAGCTGGACCAGGGCATGTATCTGGCGACCGCGCTGGAGGTGATCATGATCAGCCTCGCCATCGCCGACAGGTTCTTCGCGATCCGGCGCGAGCGCGACGAAGCCCTGAGCGAGGCGCGCATGCTCGAATTGCTGTCCGAGCGCGATCCGCTGACCGGATTGATGAACCGCCGGGCGATGGAAGAGCGGTTTGAAGGGCTGATCGAGGACGGGTTTGACACCTTTGCGCTGATCGATCTGGACCGTTTCAAGGACATCAATGACCGGTTCGGGCATCAGACCGGGGACGCAGCGCTTGTCGCCTGCGCCAAGGCCCTTCGCGGCGATACGACCAGCCGCGATGCGGTCACCGTGCGGATGGGCGGCGAGGAATTTGCGGTGTTTTTGCGCGGTGCCAACGCCTTGCGGCGCGTCGAGGCTTTGCGCACAGCCATCCCCCGCCGCATTGCCCACGATGTGTCCGGTCTGGACCGGCTGGTTACGGCGAGCATGGGCGTGATCGAACTGCCGCAATCGGCGGGCAAGGTGATGACGCTCGCGCAATTCTACGAGCGCGCCGACAAGCTGCTTTATGAAGCCAAGGCTAGCGGTCGCAACCGGATGATGTATGAGCGGCTGACCTACTTCGCAGACACACCGCCACTGCAAACCGATGGCGCGAAAAGCGAAGCGGCCTAGAGCACCTTCCGACCATTATGGTTCACCCTGATCGCGTCAGGAAGTCCGTTGGACAGGAGTGGCGCGCGGACGGGGCTGGTTGCCCCCGGCAAGCGTCGCGACGAAGCCAGCGGGCTTCCTGACGCGACCCCGCAGGGGCGGACCGCTTTTGGCCCAGCGCTGCGTCGCTCGTCGCTCACTATGCTTTGGCATGGCTCCCTCCTCGCTCCTATCGCTGAGCCAAAATCGGCTCAGTCAGGGCGATCCAGAATGGTCGGAAAGTGCTCTAATCCACAGCCTGCTGAAACGGGGCGATCACTTCGGGCCGGACCCGCGCGAGCCGACCGGTCGCACGGTCAAGCATCGCCCAAGTCGTGCGCGCAGACACCAGCACTTTGCCAGCCGTGTCAGTGAACTCGACACAGCGCACGGATTTCGCGCCTTTGGGCGGATCGGGAATCCACGTTGCCCCCTGCGCGCTCTCGCCCGTTGCAATATTGCCGCGATAGTCAATCTCGTGCCGGATCACGACCCAGAAGAATTGCGCGTAATGATCGGGGTGCGCCGCCGCTTCCCAATGCGCGGTCGCCAAGTCCTGAATCCACTGGACCCACACCGAATTGTTGACGTGGCCCAGCTCGTCAATGTGCTCCGGGAGCGCGGTAAAGGTGCGGGTGTAGGGGTTGGTCATAGGCAGTCGCCCATAGAACAGGCGCCAAGCAGCAAGAGAAAAATCCTCATCGGCGACAAGATGAATGGAATCGTCAAAAGAAGCCACCAATTGCGTTCACGGAGAACCGCAAATGCAACTAGTCCTAGCCCAACCAATGAGAACGGCCAGAATTGCAAACCTCCCGGTCCGAAGTCGCCAAAGATCGCGACAAAGAGCGAAGCCAACGCATAGATAAGCACTACGACCGTCGGCCACCCCGGTTCGCTCGACGTCACTCGCCCTCAGCCATCCCCATCTGCCACAGGATAAACGCGAATTCCTCCGCCACTTCGTAGAGCGAATTCCAGCGCCCCGATTTGCCGCCATGGCCTGCGCCCATATTGGTCTTGAGCAGCAGAGCATTGTCGTCGGTCTTGGTGTCGCGCAGCTTGGCGACCCATTTGGCCGGCTCCCAATAGGTGACGCGTGGATCGTTCAGGCCTGCCGTTACCAGCATTGGCGGATAATCCTGCGCTTTGACCTGATCATAGGGCGAGTAAGAGAGGATATAGGCAAAACTCTCCTTGCTCGTGATCGGGTTGCCCCATTCCTGCCATTCACCCGGCGTCAGCGGGAGCTTGTCGTTGAGCATGGTGTTGAGCACATCAACAAACGGCACGTGAGCGACGATGGCTCCATACTGGTCAGGGTCCTGATTAACGATGGCACCCATCAATTCGCCGCCCGCAGAGCCGCCGCTTGCAGTCACTTTGCCCTCTGCGGTGTAGCCTTTGGCGATCAGACCGCGCCCGACATCGACGAAATCGTTGAAGGTGTTGGTGCGCTCGAACATCTTGCCTTGCAGATACCAACGCCGCCCCAGATCATCGCCGCCGCGAACATGCGCGATGGCATAGGCAAAGCCGCGATCAATCAGGCTCAGACGCGTGGTCGAAAAGCCGGGCGGAATGGCATAGCCGTATGCGCCGTAAGCATAGAGATGCAGCGGGCCGACCGAGCCGCCGTTTATTGCGTCGCGATCCTTGCGATAGACCACGCTGACCGGGACCATCGTGCCATCGCGCGCCTGAATTTCCAGCCGCTCGGTGGTGTAAAGCGATGCGTCATAGCCGCTCGGAATTTCCTGCTGCTTGAGCAGTTCGAGCGAGGCGCTGGCCACGTCATAATCATAGACCGAATCCGGCGTCACCATGCTCTCGTATGAGAGCCGCAGCTTGGTCTGATCATATTCGGGATTGTTCGACAGGCCCGCATTGTAGCTCGCCTCTGGAAAGGCGATGGGCTTGGCCTTGGTCGGGGTGGCATATTGGCGGATCTGGACCTGATCGAGGCCGTTCAGCCGCCCTTCTGTCACGAAGAAATCTTTGTAGAGTTCGAAATCGGTAAGGTAGAATTCGTCCGACCCCGCGATCACCGTTTCCCACTCGCCCGGCGTTTCCAACGAGGCTTTTGCCAGGCGGAAATTGATGTGATCGTCATTGGTCCAGACGAACATCTCGCCCCCGTTTTCTCCGGTCCGGATATCGACGGCATATTCGACGCCCTTTTGGCGCGGTTTGATCAGCGTCAGCTCTCCGGTCGGATCGGCGGCGGAGACGAAGCGCACTTCGCTTGTCTCGTTGTCTCCGGCGGAAATGATCAGATAGTCTTCCTGCGCCGAAAGCCCTGCGCCAACGCTAAAGCTCTGGTCCTCTTCGAGATAGAGGCTGACATCGCTCTCGTTGGGCTGGCCGATCCGGTGCAGCTTGATCTCAAGCGAGCGCCATTCCTCGGTCGAGGGCGTGTAGACAAGCGCAGTGTCGTTCGCGACCCATGTCAATCCGCCGCGCAGCCCGGTGAGTTTGTCATCGAGCAGTTCGCCGGTTTCCAGATCCTTGATCACGGCATTGTAGCGTTCCGATCCGTCGGTATCGGTGCTGTACACCATGAAACGGCCATCCTTGCTGACCGACGCCGCGCCAAGGCGGAAATACTCGAGCCCCTCTGCGAGCTCGTTTTCATCGAGGATCACCGTGCCTGCATCGTCCGCACCCGCGCTGACAGGCTTGCGGTAATGCTTGCGGTATTGCGAGCCTTCTTCGAATTTGGACCAATAGAGGTAGTCGCCCCGACGCTGAGGCACGGAGCTGTCATCTTCCTTGATCCGCGCTTTCATCTCCTGAAACAGCTTTTCGGTCAGCGCCTCATGCGGCGCCATTTGCGCTTCGAACCAGGCATTTTCGGCCTTCACATAATCAAGCACGTCCTCGTCATCGATTTGCGGGTACGACTTGTCATAGAGCCAATCATACGGGTCTGAGATCGTAATGCCGTGATGGGTGTAGCTGTGCTCGCGTTTTTCGGCGACCGGCGGGGCAGTCGGGGCAGTCTTGGGTGTGCTCACGCTGGGTTGTTCCTCATTGGTGTGCGCTTGAACCGCGCAGATCGGGGCAAGCATTACACTCGCGGTCATGGTCAAACGGGCGATCCTTGAATGGGTCATTTGGGGTTTTTTATCCTGTTTGCGACGGACATGCGCCGGTGCTTGGCTGGTAAGCGGCATCGAAGCCGACTATGTTGCGCCTGTCCAGACATTTACAACCGAAAGACAAGCGAATGTTGATGCAGACCCATGAAGCCCGCCTCGCAGCCCTGCGCGAAGAGCTGAAACGCCGCGGGTTGACCGGTTTTGTGATCCCGATCTCTGATGAACATATGAGCGAATATGTCGGCGATTATGCGCAGCGGCTGAATTGGCTCACCGGATTTGGCGGCTCGGCGGGGTTTGCGGCGGTCACTCTCGATCACGCGGCGATCTTTGTTGACGGGCGCTACACCGTGCAGGTGCGCGAGCAGGTCGATGATTCGCTGTTCGATTATCGCAGCATTCCGGGCGACAGCTTGGGTGACTGGCTGAAAGAGGTCGCAGGTGAAGGGGCAAAGGTGGCCTATGATCCTTGGCTCCACACGTGGAAATGGGTCGCGGCGCTGGAAAAGGCGGTCGCACCAGCGGGTATCACAATGGTGCCCGCCAAGAGTAATCCGATCGATGCAGTGTGGGCAGACCAGCCTGCGGTTTCCTCGGCCAAAGCGATTGTCCACGAAGAGGCGCTGGCCGGGCGCTCTTCGGCTGACAAACGCAGCGCGATTGCCGACTGGCTGACCAAGGAAGGCCACGATGCGGTGGTGATCCCGGCGCTCGATTCGATTGCATGGCTGCTCAATATTCGTGGGCAAGATGTTGCGCACACGCCAGTGGCGCTATCCTATGTGATCGCCCATGCCGATGGTCACGCAGAACTGTTCATCGCGCCCGAGAAAGTGACGCCTGAACTGACCCAGCATCTTGGCAATGCAGTGAGCATCCGCGACCGCGACGAATTTCAGGCCGCGCTTGGCGAATTTTCGGGCAAGAGCGTGAGCATCGATCCCGATTTCGGCGTGGTGGGCATCGCTCAGGCGCTGCGCGATGGCGGCGCGACATTTGCCTTCAAGCAGGACCCAACGATCCTTGCCAAAGCGGTCAAAAACGCGCGCGAGGTGCAGGGCCATCGCGATGCGCAGGCACTCGATGGCGCGGCGGTTTCACGGTTCCTGCGCTGGCTCGAAGAAACCGCGCCGGGCGGCGAAGTGGATGAGCTGTCCGCCGCGGCCAAGCTCGAGGGCTTCCGCCGCGAGATGGGCGATTTGCGCGACACCAGCTTTGACACCATCTCCGCCGCCGCAGGGCACGCCGCTCTGCCGCATTACAAGGTGGACGAAGACAGCAATATCACGATCCCGCCCGGCTCGATCTATCTGGTCGATTCCGGCGGGCAATATCCCGCAGGCACAACCGACATCACCCGCACGGTGTGGATCGGCTCACCCGACGGCAGCGCTCCCACCGCCGAGATGAAGGACCGCTTCACCCGCGTCCTCAAAGGCCACATCCAGATCGACCGCGCGGTCTTCCCGCAAGGCACCAGCGGCGGGCAGATCGACGTGCTGGCGCGCCAGTATCTGTGGGAAGCAGGCGTCGATTACGCCCATGGCACAGGGCACGGCGTGGGCAGCTTCCTCGGCGTGCATGAAGGACCACAGCGCATCGCCAAGCCCGCCGGCGGGCAGGCCGGGACATCGCAGGAACTGATCGCCGGAATGATCTGCTCGAACGAGCCGGGCTATTACAAGCCCGACGCTTTCGGAATCCGGATCGAGAACCTGGTGCTGACCGTCGAACGCGAAATCGAGGGTGCAGAAGGAAAGTATCTCGGTTTCGAGCCGCTGACCTTTGTGCCGCTGGACCGCAAGCTGATCGACAAAGACCTGCTGACCGACAGCGAGATCGCGTGGGTCGATGAGTATCACGCGAAGGTCCGCGCCCTTATCGTGCCCCAGCTCGACGGCGAAGACCGCGCATGGGTGGAGCGCGAGACCGCCGCGCTCTAGAGCACTTTCGCTCCATTTTGGTGGCGCTTGTCGCATGGCGTATGTTCTTGTAATGTTCTTCTATCGCGAGTCGCATTGTGCGGCGCGCATCGGGAGAAACGAACATGATCGGCTATGTAACCTTGGGCACCAACGATCTGCCGCGTGCGGCGAAATTCTATGACGCGATTGCCGCTCATTTCGGCGTTGGCCGGATGATGGAATTCGACACCTTTATCGCATGGGGATCAATGGGCGGCGCGCCCGGCGTGGCCGCGACGAAGCCGTTTGACGAAAAAGAGGCGACCGTGGGCAACGGCACGATGGTCGCGCTCCAAGTAGAGACGCCGGAATTGGTGAAGGCGGTCTATGACACCGCACTGGCAAATGGCGGCAGCGACGAAGGCGAACCCGGCCCGCGCGGCGATGACGGGTTTTATGCAGGCTATTTCCGCGATCCTGATGGCAACAAGCTGAACGCCTTCTGCATGACCGCGCCAGAATTATGAGCGCCCACAAGCTAAGCGAGGCGTTTATCCATCTCGGGCTTGGCGCGACAGCCGAGCCCCAACCGTCCTTCTCGGGGATGGACTGGTATCAGGAATACGGCGCGCGTCACGGTGGGGACGGTGCCGAGGGGCGGCTTGTGTCGCAATACACCTTTACCGAGAGCTGGACGAGCTGGGAGATGCATCCCAAGGGCGCCGAAGTGGTGATCTGCACTGAGGGCACGATGGTCCTCACACAGGAATTCCCCGACGGATCGACGCACCAGGTGCCGCTGCAATCGGGAGAATATGCGGTCAATCCGCCTGGCGTCTGGCACACCGCAGATGTCGAATCCCGCGCAACCGCAATCTTCATCACCGCAGGCGAAGGCACGCAGCACCGCTCGCGCTGACTCCACTGAACCCGCTCAAATCGCCGAAATGTGCCGGTTTTCTGTCGCCCCGGTGAATGGCCCACGCTGACTGATACAAACCGCGACAAAGTGCCCGCTTCTCGGGATAATCCTGCGACACTTCGCCCGTATACCCATTCTCGAGAGTTGCGGTGATGGCGTCAAACGACCCCTCTCCCCAACGACACGGCTCTGGTTACCCCCTGACCACAGCCACCAAGGTCGCCTGCTGCTCCCCCCTCGCAGCAATTGGCGCTTTGCCGCAACTCTTCTATGCAAGACGAGAATACGGAGAATTATGATGCGTAACCTGACCCTGAAAATTTCGATCGCAGCCCTAGCGCTTGGCGGCGCCGGTGTCGCAGTCGCCGCCCATCAAGCTGGCCCCCATTCACGCGACGCAGACGGCGACGGTGTTGTCAGCCTCGCCGAAGCCAAAGCGCATGCCGCCGAACGCTTCGCCAAAATGGACGCCAACAGTGACGGTCAACTCGACAAGACCGACCGTGAAGCCAAGCGCGCACAACGTTTCGAAGCCGCTGACACGGACGGCAATGGCGAATTGAGCCAGGCCGAGATGACAGCCGCACGCGAAGCCCGCCAGTCAATGCGCGCCGAACGACGCGCCGAGCGACAGGCAGCACGCTTCGCCAGACTCGATGCCGACAACAGCGGCGGCGTCAGCGAAGAGGAAATGGCTGCGGCCCGTGGACAGCGCGGTGAAGCGCGCGGCCAGCGGCGCGGACAGCGCGGCCCAGGGATGCGTCAGGGTCGTCGCGGTGGCGGGAAGGCCATGCGCATGATGCGTCAGGCCGACACCAACAAGGACCGGATCATCACCCGCGCTGAATTCGACACCGCTGTCGAAGCACGCTTTGCAAAGGTGGACACCGACAACTCGGGCACGATCACCGCTGAAGAACGCAAGGCCGCCCGCGAAGCAATGAAGGAGCGCCGCAATCAGCGCCGTGGCGAGCGTCGCGGGCAATGGCGCGGACAACGCGGCGAATAGGGCGGCGGCGCATAAAGCCGACTGAATGACACACCCGGCAATGCCTGGCCCGGCCCATACCGTAAAACCGTATGTGTGCCGGGCCTCGCTTTGCTCCTCTTGCGATAAGGGCGCGATCCTCTGCGAGACCGACAATGACTGACACAGCTGCCATACCGACCGATCCGAAGGTCCTGCTGGTCGATGACGAGCCAACCTTGCGCGAGCCATTGGCGGAGTATCTGGCCGGACAGGGCTTCGACGTGACCCAAGCCCAAAGCGCCGCCGAAGCACGCAGCGCGCTGGAGGGTATGACCCCCGACATCGTCCTCCTCGACATTATGATGCCGGGCGAAGACGGTCTTTCATTCTGCCGCCATCTGGTCGAGACCCGCCAATTGCCGGTGATCTTTCTGACCGCGCGCGCAGAATCGACCGACCGGATCGTAGGGTTGGAACTCGGCGCGGATGACTACGTGGTCAAACCCTTCGAGCCGCGCGAGCTGGTCGCAAGCATCCGCACGGTTTTGCGCAGGGTGGCTCGCGAGCCGAGCCCTTCATCGCAAACCGAAGACTGGCTCTATGTCTTTGAAGGCTGGCAGCTCGATCCGCTCAAGCGCAAATTGACCGATCCCGAAGGCGTCAAAGTGCCCATCTCGACCGCCGAGTTTCGCCTGCTTCGCGCCTTTCTCGACAATCCGCGCAAGGTGATGGATCGCGACTTGCTGCTCGATCTGGTGCAGGGCCGCACCGCGCATCTGTTCGATCGCGCGGTCGATAATCAGGTCAGCCGCTTGCGCCGCAAGGTCGAGAGCGACAGCCGAAACCCGCAATTTATTCAAACCGTACGCGGCGGCGGCTATCGCTTCGCGGCGCAGGTTACCCGAACCGCACCCGAGAGCGGGAATTGAGGCGGTTTCTCCCCCAAACTCTGCTTGGCCAGGTCATGCTGGTCCTCGCAGTGGGACTTTTGGTTGCGCAGACCATCTCGGCTGTGCTGCTTTACCGCGCTTCCGAACAACGTCGCGATGCCGCTTTGGTGAACGCCATCGGCTTCCGGTTCATAGCAGAAGACGCTCGACTAAACGGGTTGGATCCGCGTGCAGGACGAAGCGCGGAGCGTCGGGCCGAACGGCGTATCGCCCGTGAAATGGACGCGATCGGCGGAATGCCACTGCGCGAAGGTGGTTCACCGCCGGGCTCGCGCCCTCCCTTCGCGCGGCTGATGCGCGCCAATATCCAGCGCAGCGCACAGATACCGATTGGAGCGAATGAGCCCCGGCTTGCGCGGTTCGAAAATGCTCTGGTCGACCTATTGACGCAAGAAGGCATCGCAACCGACGGGATTGTTGTCACGCACAGGATCGCGGGCGATGATCCGTTTGTCCGTACTTTCATGGAGCAAAGACGGCGTGGAGCGGGGGCGAATTGGTCAAGACGCCGCATATTGGTTGCATCGGTTGAGCAGCCGGAGACCGGCCAATGGCTCACCGTCAGATTGCCTGAACCAAGGCGTCAGATTGAGGCCCCGCTGGTCATCGCGTTCCAAACTCTTGTGATTTTCATCGTCCTGTTCGCCTTGCTCTACTTTGTGCTGCGTCGGATCACCCGCCCCCTCGCCCAGTTGACCGAGCGTATGACCGGCTTTTCGGGCCAGCCCGACAGCGCGCCTATACTCGCCGAAAGCGGCCCTGCCGATGCGCGCAAATTGATCGCCGCGCACAACGCCATGGAAAGCCGCATCGCCGCCCTGCTCGATGAAAAAGACGTGATGCTCGGCGCAATCGGGCATGACCTGAAAACCCCGCTGGCGGCTCTGCGCGTGCGGATCGAGAGCGTGCCGGACGACACCCAGCGCGAGCGGATGGCCGCCAGCATCGAGGACATCACCCAGACCCTGGACGACATCCTCTCGCTCGCGCGTGTCGGACGCAGCGGGGGCGCGCGCGAGGCGATTGATCTGGGCGCGCTTGCCAATGGCGTGGTCGAAGAATTCGAGGATCTGGGCGAACCGGTGACGATTCTGCACAGCCCGCGACTGGTGGCGAGCGTGCAGGAAACGTGGCTCAAACGCGCGATGCGCAATCTGGTGAGCAATGCGGTGCGATATGGCGGCAGCGCGCAAGTGACCGTGGCGCAAATCGATGGAGCAGCCGTGCTGCGCGTGGATGATAACGGCCCCGGCATTCCCGAAGACCGCATCGCCGATATGCTCGAACCCTTCACCCGGGGCGAAGCCTCGCGCAACCGCGCCACCGGCGGCGCAGGCCTCGGCCTGACCCTTGCGCGCGCCATTGCGGAGCAACATGGCGGGACGCTAGTGCTGGAGAACCGAAGCGAAGGTGGCCTTCGATCAGAACTGCGAATACCGCTATAGGTCGACTGCATTCTCGGAGGACTTAGCCATGACCGCAACCATGTTTGGCGCGCCCTTATCGCTCTATTCGGGCAAAGCGCGCGCGTTTCTTGATTGGAAGGGTGTCGAATATCGCGAAGTGCTGGCCACACCAGATATCCAGCGCGCCGAGATCATTCCCGCCGTCGGTCGGCCCGTGATCCCCGTCGTCAAATGCGACGATGGCACCGTGTTGCAGGACACAACAATCATCATCGATCATTTCGACAAAGTCGCTGAAGGGCCGTCGGTCTATCCGGCCACACCGCGCCAGCGCCTCGCCGCTTTGCTGCTCGAAGCGTTTGGCGATGAATGGCTGGTGATCCCCGCCATGCACTATCGTTGGAACTACAACGAAGAATGGGTCTATGGCGAGTTTGGCAAGGTTGCCCTGCCCGATGGCAGCAAAGAAGAGCAATACGAGGCGGGCAAAGAGCGCGGCGGCGCATTCAAGGGCTTTGTCCCGATGCTGGGCATCAACCCGACCACGATACCCGCAGTCGAAGCCAGTTACGAAGCCCTTTTGGCCGATCTTGATGCGCATTTCGCAGTCCATCCGTTTCTGTTCGGCACGCGCCCGAGCATCGGCGATTACGGTCTGATTGGTCCATTATACGCGCACAATTACCGCGATCCGGAGAGCGGCAAGATGATGCGCCGGATTGCCCCGCGCGTGGCGCAATGGGTCGAGCGGATGATCGAACCCGAGCCGCTTTCCGGGCACTTTCTAGACAATGATGAAATCCCGCCAACCTTGCTGCCAGTGCTATCGCGGATGATGACCGAGCAGGTCCCGCATCTGGCAAAGGTTGCCGTGATGCTGGATCAATGGGCTACCGCCAATGAGGCCAACACGCCTCTGCCCCGCGCGCTGGGGATGGCGCCGTTTGAAATCGAAAGCATTGCAGGTGAACGGTTTGCGCTGCCATTCAGTCTCTGGATGCTGCAACGTCCGCTTGACTATCTTGCGTCGCTCAAGAGCGAAGCGCGCGAGACAAGCAAAGCCATGCTGCATGACTGCGGCGGTGAGGCTTTCCTCGAATTCAACATGCCGCGCCGCCTTGTGTTCGAGCAGCACGCATTGAGGGTCAAAGCTCCCTAACGCATCAATCCGCCAATCAGGTTACGCACGAACCGCCCGACCAGCGGCCCGCCGAGATCGGTTGCGATTGAACCCGCGGCGGAGGTTAC
>JBCCOF010000041.1:0-20113 GCA_039025455.1 Pseudomonadota bacterium
CCGGAGTGATAATCCGGGTGGAAGGGTGGAGGGCGCGGGTGGCCAGGACCCTAAAATATGAAGCCCCGCCCCTGCCCCATCTGCAAGAAGCCCCGCAACGAGGAGTTTCGCCCCTTTTGCTCTCAGCGCTGTAAGGACCGCGATCTGGCGCAATGGTTTGGCGATGGCTACGCTGTCCCCGGCCCTCCCGCTGATCCGGAAGAGATCGCGTCACAGGAATGGGATCAGAAGGGCTGATTTGCTCTTGCCAACCGGCCCGCGCTTCGCCATACGCCCGCTCTCATTTGCTCGCCGGTCGCGAGGCTCACCGCCCAAGACCGTCGCCGCAGCGAATGCCCGGGTAGCTCAGGGGTAGAGCAGCGGATTGAAAATCCGCGTGTCGGTGGTTCAAATCCGCCCCCGGGCACCATTCGTTGCAAACAAGGGTGCAGACCATGTCCCGACGCCGCCAGATATACGAAGGCAAAGCCAAGATCCTGTATGAGGGTCCTGAGCCGGGCACGCTCATCCAGTATTTCAAGGATGATGCAACCGCCTTCAACGCGGAGAAACAGGGCACGATCAACGGCAAAGGCGTGATCAACAATCGCATCAGCGAGCACGTCTTCACCCGTCTCGCCCATATCGGCATCCCCACCCATTTCATCCGCCGCCTTAATATGCGTGAGCAATTGGTGCGGCAGGTCGAGATCATCCCGATCGAGGTGGTGCTGCGCAATGTTGCCGCGGGCTCGATCTGCAAGCGGCTTGGCCTCGAAGAAGGCGAGCCGCTGCCGCACACTTTGATCGAATATTACTACAAGGATGATTCGCTCGGCGACCCGCTGATCGCCGAGGAGCACATTGCGTGCTTCAACTGGGCCGGCCCCGAAGAGATGCAGGACATTGCCTCGATGGCGATCCGCATCAATGACTTTTTGTGCGGGATGTTTGCCGGGATCGACATCCGGTTGGTCGATTTCAAGCTCGAATTCGGACGCCTGTATGATGGCGATTTCAGCCGCGTCATACTGGCCGACGAAATCAGCCCCGATGGCTGCCGCTTGTGGGACATGAATTCGGGCGAGAAGCTCGATAAAGACCGCTTCCGCCGCGATATGGGCGGCGAGGAAGAGGCCTATCGCGAAGTCGCGCGGCGGCTCGGCCTGCTGCACGGCGAAGACAATTCTCCGGGCGAAGTGCTCGACCTGACCAGCCATCGCACCCGGCTGCGCGGCGCTCCGCCCAAAAAGTAAGCACGATTAAGAGGGCGGCAATTTCTTGCCGCCGCGATGGTCATTTTGTGTGCATCGCATCCGCGACGGCGCAAAAAAGACCTGACACCGTGCATTCATCCTCTAAGCTGCATGATGCAGGGGAAAGAAGGCGCGTCGCATTTAATGAAATCAACCGTACGGACCATTGCAGCTGGGCTTCTGTACGCTCAGCCCAACATCGCAACCACCAGACTATTAGGGCCGATGGCGCGACGCACTTCTTTAACCGCGGCAGGTTTGCTCGCGGTCTCGTCCAGCCTCGCGCACGCCGACAACACTCAAGTGGCCCTCACACCTGAACCCGATTGGGTCAGTCCAAGCGAATTGATGGCAGTTCCCGAGGACGCTCAAGGCCAACTCTTCTTTCGAAAACAAGATACGATCATTCACCTAACCGAGACCGGCTCACGATATTATCAGGGGCAAACGGTTCGCATTCTGAATTCGCAGGCATTGCAAGCGGGCAATATACAGCTTGCGTGGAACCCCGCCGCCGGGCGGCCAGAGGTGCACAGTATCAAGATCCGGCGTGGTCCGCGCGTGATCGATGTGCTTGAAAACTCAACTTTCGAGATTTTGAGGCGAGAGGATCAATTAGAGACGGCTGTCCTCGACGGGATGCTGACTGCGGTCTTGCAAGTCCCTGATCTGCGCGTGGGGGACGATCTCGAATTTGCCTATACCGTGCCGCTGCATGACCCAACTCTCGGCGCGACCAGTCATGGCCTGTTGTTGTTGGGTCAAGCGCCACCGGCGGGACGCTTCAAGATCCAGCTGTCTTGGGAGGACGGGCAAGAACCAACGACCAAGCTGACTGAGGATTTGGCCCCCATTGCGCAACGCGGCTCCAATTCAATCGCAATGCGCTTTGATAATCCGGATGTGCTTACGCCGCCGCGTGACGCACCACCGCGCTACCAATGGTCGCGCATCCTGGAATTTTCGGATTTCGAAGACTGGTCAGCGGCATCGAAGCGCTTTCACACTCTGTTCGATACCGCGAGCAATATTGCACCGGATTCGCCTTTGAAAGACGAGGCTGCGCTGATTGCAGAAACGCATGACAACAAGCTGCAGCAAGCGCAGGCGGCGCTCGATCTGGTCCAACAGCAAATCCGCTACGTCTATGTTGGACTGAATGGCGGCAATTACACGCCCGCGACTGCCGATACGACGTGGGAGAGGCGCTATGGCGATTGCAAGGGCAAAACAGTCACCCTTCTTGCGCTGCTATCCGAGTTGGGGATTGATGCTGAAGCGGTGCTGGTTGCCAACAATTTATCCAACGACGGGATGGACCAAAGGCTCGCAAACCCCGGCCATTTCGACCACGTGCTCGTCCGTGCGAAGATAGAAGGAAAAACCTATTGGCTCGACGGAACGCTCCCCGCTGTCATCGACGGTCGAAACGATCCGTATTTTCGATATCAGTGGGTGTTGCCGCTATCGGCCGAAGGCACAGACCTTGAGCGGCTCCCTGAACGGCCAATGGATCTTGCGCAGACGATGGGACTGGTTGAAATCGACGCTCGCGCAGGTTTTGAGAAACCGTCTCGAGTGACCCAGACCTCGGTAACGCGGGGCCCAGAGGGATTGCAGGACTATTTTCGGTACTCCTCGGTCACGGCCAACCAACTGCAAGCGGCGTTCAAGCAGCAATATGACGGTACTGAGGCTTGGGACAATATCGAGAAAGTCGAATATCGTTACGATAAAGAAACGCAGGCGAGCATTCTGAAGATTACCGGCATGGCGCCGGTCGATTGGGAGGAGACTGGCAATGACGGATATATGCTGACTCTTCCCGGCGGCGGTTTCTATCCGCCCCGTCGACGGTTTCGGCCCGGGACTGGTTCTGACAAAGTCCCGTTTCACCAATCGCTGGACTACACCTGCTATGTAACCACCGTTCGGTTGCCCGACGATACTTCGTTGAAAAATTGGGATTATAACGGCGTATTCGATACAAACATGTTCGGCAAAACCTATTACAGGATGATGGAGCTGAACAATGACCGAAGCTTGCGCATGGTGCGCGGGAGCCGGGTCGAACGGGCTGAAATCGGACCAGAGGAAGCCAAGCGCGACAATGAGCGCATCGACCGCTTCAACAGCACAACGGCGGTTCTGTTCTATGATCCAGATTTGGACGACGAATATTGGGAAACCAAGCACAAGGTGCCGGCTACCTTCGAGCTTGATTGGACTGGAAAGGATGCACCATGTTTACCGCCCGACACGCTCAAATAGGACTGAACGGTCCTGACTTAGAACGACTGACATAGACCATTCATGCTAGTGTCCGCACAACAACAGTGAATTGAAAGCGAGTTCACATTCTATGAAATCAACCGCACGGCTTGTCGCAACAGGGCTTTTGTTTGCTCTGCCCAATATTGCTCTCACCAATGCACTGGCAGCGCAGGAAAGTACCAAGACCGAAAACGCTGCGGCCGAAGCCGCGGAAGCGACGGCTGAGGCGATCGAAGCGCAAGAGCCGGTTTGGGCCTTCGAGGAAAGCGATGTCGAGGTCGACACCGGCTATGTCTTTGGCCAGCTCGAAAACGGGATGCGCTACATACTGCGCGAGAATGGAACGCCCGAAGGCACAGCGTTGGTTCGTATGCGGATCGATTCCGGTTCGCTGGACGAGACCGACGAAGAGCGCGGCCTTTCGCATTACCTTGAACATATGGCCTTTAACGGATCGACCAACATCCCCGAAGGCGAGATGATCAAGCTGCTCGAACGCGAGGGGCTAGCCTTTGGTGCGGACACCAATGCGTCCACTGGCCTGGGCGCGATCACCTATATGCTGAACCTTCCGCGCAACGATGAGCCGCTGCTTGATACAGCTCTGATGCTGATGCGCGAGACCGCAAGCGAGTTGACTATCGCCGAGGACGCTGTCGAGCGCGAGCGCGGCGTGATCCTTGCCGAACGGCGCGACCGGCGCAATTTCGCGCAAAAAGCGCGCGAAGACAGCTATGAGTTTAACTCTCCCGATGCGCGCTTCGCTGACCGGCTGCCTATTGGTACGCTCGAAGTGATCGAGAATGCCACCGCCGCACAAATGCGCGCGCTTTATGAGCGGACATACACGCCCGAAAACACGGTTCTGGTTATCGTCGGCGACTATCCAACCGATGTGATGGAAGCCAAAATTCGCGAGAAATTCGCGGATTGGAGCGGCGGTCCAGCGCCCGAAGATCCAGTCACCGGCCCGGTCGATATCGAGCGGCAGGGCCTCACGGATATCTACACCGACCCCGCTTTGTCAGAGAGTGTTGCTATCTCCCGCTATGGCGAATGGCGCGATGAGCCGGACACTCTCGCCAATCGCGACAAGGGCGCGCTGCGCCGGATCGGCTATTCGATCATCGGGCGGCGGCTGTCTAGCCTCGCACTGGGCGCCGACGCGCCGTTTCGCGGGGCGAGCTATGGCACCGGCAACCTGTTCGAAGACGCACGCTCGACCGGTATTTCTGTCTCCAGCGTGGATGGCGAATGGAAAAAAGGCATGCTCGCGGCGGTTCGCGAAGTGAATCAAGCGCTCACCTATGGCTTCACGCAGGCAGAGATCGACGAGCAACTCATCAATTTGCGCACCGCCTATGAAAACGGGGTCAAGGCGGCGGATACGCGCAGCAACGGGGCCTATGTTGGCGGGGCGCTCGGTCTCGTTAGCAGCGAGACGGTTCCAACCACGCCGGCTTATCGTCTTGCGCAGTTCGAACGCTTTGAAAAACTGGTGACACCCGAAAGCGTCTACCAAGCGGTGCTTGAACACGCTGTGCCGCTCGACAATCCGATGATCCGTTTCACAGGGCGAACTGCACCCGAGGGCGGAGAAGAAGCCTTGCGCGGCGCCTTTGCCGAAGGGATGGCGCTGGCAATTGCTCCTCCGGTTGAAACAGAAGCCAAGCAATTCGCTTACACCGATTTCGGCACGCCGGGCGAGGTCGTCGAAGACAGCGTGGAAGAGCGCACCGGCATCCGCCGCATTCGCTTCGCCAATGGCGTTCGGCTGAACCTCAAACAGACCGACATCCGCGAAGACCGCATCAGCGTGCGGGTCAAGCTGGATGGCGGGAGCTTGATGAACACCGCCGATGATCCGCTCAAAACCTATCTTGCCGGGTCGCTGACCGGGGGCGGGCTTGGCGAGCACAGCGTCGATGAATTGCGCACCGTTTTGGCCGGCAAAAGCGTCGGCTACAGCTTTTCGCGCGGGATCGACGGGTTCACCATGGGCAGCGGCACCACGCCGGACGATCTCGACCTGCAAATGAAGGTCTTGGCGGCATTCCTCACCGATCCGGGCTATCGTCCCGAAGGCGTCGAGCGGTTCCGCAAGGGGATCGACAATTTCTACGAAACGCTCGATTCCACCCCGGGCCGCGCAATCAGCGCCCAGATTGGCGGAATTCTGTCGGACAACGATCCGCTGTTCACTCTCCAACCCAATGAAGCCTTTGAGGCGCTCGATTACGAAAAACTGGACGCCGCGATTGGTGACCGGCTGAGCAAGGGCGCGCTGGAAATCGCGATGGTGGGCGACTTGGACGAAGATGCGGCAATTGCGGCGGTTGCGAGCTCCTTTGGCGCGCTGCCCGAGCGCGAACCGGAATTCAATCTGCGCAAAGAGAGGCGCGTGCGTCCCTTTACCTCCGATCGTTCTGTTCGCGAAATCAGCCATACGGGCGAGGATGATCAGGCGCTGATCCGCATGATCTGGCCCACCACCGATGACAGCGATCTGACCGAAGCGATCAAGCTGTCGATGCTGGCGCGCATAGTGCGGCTGGAACTGACCGACCGCATTCGCGAGGATTTGGGCCAAGCCTATTCTCCTTCCGCCAGTTCTAGCACGAGCGGAATTTACAAGGATTATGGCACAATCACCGTCAACGTCTCGGTGGATGTGGAGCAAATCCAACCCACGCGCGACGCTATCACCGCGATGCTCAAAGACCTCGTCGCGGACGCAATCACGGAAGATGTGCTTGAACGCGCGCGCAAACCCGCGCTTGAGGCGTACGAGAACGCGCTCAAGAATCTGGGCGGGTGGATGAGTCTGACCTCGCGGGCGCAGAGCGAGCCCGAGCGGATAGATCGTTTCTATGAGGCACCGGAAATCCTCAAAGCCCTTACGATCGAGGATCTAAAGGCGACGGCGATCAAATATCTTGCGGCCAATGATGCCGTAGAGTTCATCGTGACACCGCAAGGACCTTTGACCTGCACCGAAGAAGCGCCGTGCATGCAACCCGACATACCAGCCGAATAGGAGCCGATTGAACGAGGATATCCCGTGCAGGCGGGGTGCGCAGAACCAAAACGCGCGCTATGCAGCTCGCCAACAAAGGAGCCTCGTCCATGAAAGTCCGCATTCTCGTCCGTCTCAAGCCCGGCGTGCTCGATCCTCAGGGACGAGCGGTGCACCATTCGCTTGAGGGGCTTGGTTTTGACGGGGTCGAGGATGTTCGCGTTGGGCGGATGATCGAGATGGATGTCGCCGATGGCACCAGCGATGATAGCCTCTCTGCAATGTGCGAGCAGCTTCTCGCCAATATGGTGATCGAGGATTACGCAATTGAAAAGCTGGACGCGGTCGGGGAGCCAGCCTGATGGCTTTTCGCGCGGGCGTGATCACGTTTCCCGGCTCGAACTGTGACCGCGACATGGCGGTGGCGCTGGAGCAGGTCTCGGGCGAGGCGGCTTTGCGCATCTGGCATGGTGATGCAGACTTGCCCGATGGGTTGGACTTTATCGCTCTGCCGGGTGGCTTTTCCTATGGCGACTATCTTCGCTCGGGCGCGATGGCGGCGAAGAGCCCGATCCTCAATGCAGTGGTAAAGGCCGCCGAGCGCGGTGTGCCGGTGCTCGGTGTGTGCAACGGTTTTCAGGTGCTGACCGAAAGCGGATTGCTGCCCGGCGCGCTGATGCGCAATGCACAGCAGACCTTTGTCTGCCGGACTGTCGATCTGACGGTCGAGAACAATGCCTCGGTCTTCACGCGCAGCTTTGACAAGGGTCAGCGCATCCGCATTCCGGTCGCGCATCACGACGGCAATTACTTTGCCGACGAAGCCACGCTCGACAAACTGGAAGGCGAAGGTCGCGTTGCATTTCGTTACGGCGACAATTGCAACGGATCGCGGCGCGATATTGCAGGCGTGCTCAATGCGAAGGGAAATGTGCTGGGCATGATGCCCCACCCCGAACGCGCCATAGCGCCAGCGGCGCATCCGTCGCTAGGCGGAGATGATGGGGTCAAATTGTTCGAAGGTGTTATCGGCGCGCTGTTAGACGCCTAGGTCTCGACCAAACGGCTGCAAAGCAGCCGCAAGGCCGACCGGCCGCCGGCCGGTTAGGCCGAACATCGCAGCCCGGATGGGCTACGCAAAAATCACGCAATCTTGCGCGATGCCGCCTTGAATAGGCGCAGCGCTTCTTCGTCGGTCATCGGACGACCGAAATAGTAACCCTGAATCTTGTCGCAGCCCAGATTGCGGATCAGCTCGGCCTCATCGGCGGTTTCGACCCCTTCGGCGGTCGTGGTCATGTCGAGGCTCTTCGCCATAGCGACCACCGCGTTGATAATCGCAAGGCTCTCAGAGCTGCCCTGAGCCGCGCCCTGAACAAAGGTGCGATCAACCTTGATGGTCGAGAATTGCAGTTTGCGTAAGTAACCGAGCGAGGAATAGCCAGTGCCGAAATCGTCAAGCGCGACCGAACAACCCAGCGCCAGAATCTTCTCCATCGCATTGCGGGCAATGGTGGCGTCGCGCAGGAACAGGCTCTCGGTGACTTCGATTTCAAGCCGCTCCGGGCGCAGACCACTTGCGGCGAGCGCATCGATCACTTCCTGAGTAAACTCGGGTTCGAGCAGCTGTTCCGGTGAAACGTTGACATTGACCTTGATGTGCTCGGGCCATTTGCGAGCCTCTTGGCAGGCACGGCGCATAACCCATTTGCCGATCGGCACGATCATGCGCGTGTCTTCGGCCAGCGGGATAAACTTGCCCGGGCTGACAAAGCCATGCTCGGAGCTGTTCCAGCGCACCAGAGCCTCAAAGCTGACGATGTTCTCGCTGCGCGCGTCAACGACCGGCTGATAATGCAGCACCAGCTCTTCCTTGCCGAGCGCATTGCGCAGCGACACTTCGAGCTTGCGACGCTCTTCGGCCGATGCGTGAAGCACGGGTTCAAACTGGCAGTGTTCGCCGCCGCCCATATCCTTCGCACGGTACAGCGCGAGGTCGGCATTGCGCATCAGTTCCTCGACCGATTTGCCATCGCGCGGCCCGATTGCCGAGCCAACACTGGCCCCGACATAAAGCGTGTGCTGCTCCACCTGATACGGCTCTGACAGGGCGTTGATCACATCCTGAGCCACGCGATTGATCAGATCGGGTTTGGTCGCATCGCGAATGACAATCGCAAATTCGTCTCCGCCAAGCCGACCGCAAAGCTGGTTTTCATCCATCAGCGCCTTGAGACGCGAAGACACCTGCGCGAGCAATTTGTCACCCGTCATATGACCGAGCGAATCGTTGACCGATTTAAAGCGATCAAGATCCACCATGAGCAACGCGCAGCGCGAACGCCATTGCTGGGAATAGACCAGCGCCTCGCCCAGAGTTTCGGTGAGGTGGAGCCGGTTGGGCAGCGATGTCAGCGTGTCGTAGCGAGCAAGATATGCGATCTTTTCAGACGATTCACGCTGAGCCGTGACATCGGAGCCAACGCCGCGGAAACCGATAAACTTGTGGTTCTCGTCGCGGATCGGGGTGCCGGAAAGCTCCCACCAGCGTTCCTCGCCCTTGATGTTTACCTGCACCAGAAGATTCGAGAAATTCTCCCGGTGCTTCAGCCGCTCGGCAAGCTCGTGCAGGCTCGCGGGAAACTGGCCGTCGGCCCATTTCTTACCTGCAATCAACTCCAGAAGCGGCTTACCCTCGGCGTCTTTTTGGCTTCCGCCCAAGGCGAAGGCAAAACGCGGGCTGACGGTGCGCAGGCGCCGCGTGGTGTCGACCTCCCACAGCCAGTCCGCCTCGTTCTCTTCAAACTCGCGCAGCAGCAGTGAAACGACCTGATCCTTCTCGATGATGATGTTTTCGGTCATCCGGGCTTTGAGGTGCATGCGAGCCATCTCGATTGTACCAAGGAAGCAGATCAGCACGAAAAGCGCCGATGCAACCGCCGGGATATACAGGCCATTCAAGACAAACTGAGTGATAACAGCTGCACCCATGACACAGGCATAGGCGACGATGCCCAGCGGGGCGTTGGTGTAGAAGAACACCATCCCGCACATCAGAATCGTGACCGCAATGATGACCACGAAGAGGTCTCCGGGGCCGCCATAAGGCACAAAAAACAGCAGCGGTATCGACCAGACCAACGCCGAGAAGAAGGGCGTTGCCGCCTGGCTGAAAGTCTCTTTGCGCGTGATCGTGCGCCGCGCTGCATCAGCCAGAGACCGGTCGATCATGGCACCGCGAATATGCACGCCGGCAAGGACAGCAAGCCAGCACCCGAGAATTCCAAGGTGAATGTCATTCAGAAACGCACAAGCCACGAACAACGCAATCACGGCATTTCCGTAAGCGCGGTAGAAAGTTAGCTTCGCCATTTCTGCATATTGCAAGCCGCGTAAGCGCGCCCAATCGGCTTCGCCAGCGTCCCTCAAGCCGAGGATCGCTGCGATAGGCAGGTCGGACGATTCGACCGAATTGGGAGGGCTGGCATCCTGATTCACAGGGCACGGGTTAGGGACCAAAGGTTAGGGTGCGGTAAACCACTTCTGCACATTTCGAAAAATGACGAACATAAGTGCTTTACGTCCGCTTTATGGTGCTTGCTGCTTCATCCCAGTTTCGACCGTCAAACTTCACGATATCCGGTTCCAATGCACTGGAATCATCAAGGCAGGCGAGGTGAACACTCCAGCAATCGGGATGTGATCGCGGTTGATAGAAGCTCTTAACGCCGCAAGTTTTGCAAAACAGATGCTCGGCTTCACCGCTGCCAAAGCGGTAGGACGTTAGCTTGTCGCCGCCGCTCAGCAAAGCGAAGCGCTCATGCGGGATGAACAGGTGCAGATATCCGCTGACGGCACAGATCGAGCAATTGCAATCGAGCATGGCAGGCTTTGCATCGGCCTCGGCACGGAATCGCACCGCGCCGCAATGGCAACCGCCGGTTACCGTAACCAAGGCTTCGGAGCTCATAAGAGCGGCGTTACTCCACCGTCACCGACTTCGCCAGATTGCGCGGCTGATCGACATCGGTGCCCTTAACCACGGCCACGTGGTAGGCCAGCAATTGCACCGGAATCGCGTAGACAAGCGGCGCAATCAGCGGGTGGACAACCGGCATCTCGATGGTCGCAAGGCACCCCTCGCCCGCCTGCGCAATGCCGTCAGCGTCGGAGATCAGCACCACCTTGCCACCGCGCGCGCGGACCTCTTCCATGTTTGAAACGGTCTTTTCGAACAGAGGCCCGGATGGAGCGATCGCGACCACCGGAACATCATCATCGATCAGCGCAATCGGCCCATGCTTCATCTCACCCGATGCATAACCTTCGGCGTGGATATAGCTGATTTCCTTGAGTTTCAGCGCCCCTTCTAGCGCGAGCGGAAAATCAGGCCCCCGCCCCAGATAGAGCACGTCGCGCGCCGGAGCGATCAGCGGCGCCATCTCGGCAATATCGTCATCATGGTCCAATGCAGCGTTGAGCGCGGCGGGCGCTTCGAGCAGGTGTTTCACCACCTCCGTCTCTTCCTCGCGGCTCATCAGGCCTTTCTTCACGGCCATATGCGCAGCCAGAGCGGCAAGCACCGCAAGCTGGCAGGTGAACGCTTTGGTAGAGGCGACCCCGATTTCCGGTCCGGCATGGGTGGGCAACAACAGGTCCGCCTCGCGCGCCATCGAACTGGTCGGGACATTGACGACAACGCCAATGGTCTGTCCCTCCGCCTTGCAATGGCGCAGGGCCGCGAGCGTGTCGGCGGTCTCCCCGCTCTGCGAGATAAACAGCGCCAGGCCGCCTTCTTCGAGCACAGGCTGGCGGTATCGGAATTCGCTGGCGACATCGATATCGACCGGCACGCGCGCAAACTGTTCAAACCAGTATTTCGCCACCATCCCCGCATAGTATGACGTGCCGCAAGCAACGATGGTCAGGCGGCGGATCGAGGACAGGTCAAAGTCAAACTGCGGCAGAGCCACCGAATTGTCGTCGCGGCGCAGATAGCTGGAGAGCGTTTGCGCCACCACAGTGGGCTGCTCGAAAATCTCTTTCTGCATGAAGTGGCGATAATTGCCCTTCTCGACCGCAGCCGCCGACGCGCCAGATGGCTGGACCGGACGGAAAGTCTCGCGCCCTTCACCGTCGAAAATCTGCGCGCGGTCACCATGGACGATGACCCAATCGCCTTCTTCGAGATAGGTGATCCGCTGGGTCAGCGGAGCGAGCGCCAAGGCGTCCGAACCGAGGAACATCTCGCCATCGCCGTGTCCGATCACCAGCGGCGAGCCGAGCCGCGCACCGATCAATAGGTTGGGATGCGCGCGGAATGTCATCGCCAGCGCAAAGGCACCGCGTAGCCGCGGCAAAACCTGACGCACGGCTTCTTCGGGGCTGTCGCCGTCCTCGATCCGCTGCGAGACCAAATGGGCGACCACTTCGCTGTCGGTTTCGCTTTCAAAGGTGCGTCCGGCTTCGGCAAGCTCGCTGCGCAGCTCCTTGAAGTTTTCGATGATCCCGTTGTGCACAATCGCGACCTCCTCGGTCGCGTGCGGGTGCGCGTTCGAGGCCGTCGGCGCGCCATGGGTGGCCCAGCGTGTGTGCGCGATGCCGATAGTGCCGGGCGCGTCATCCTCGCGCAGGACATCGACCAGGTTGGCCAGTTTGCCTTCGGCCCGGCGGCGCACCATTGTGCCCTCATGCTGGGTGCAGACCCCGGCGCTGTCATAGCCGCGATATTCCATCCGCCGCAAGCCATCGACCAACCGGTCGGCCACGGGTTCCTTGCTCACGATACCGATGATTCCGCACATAAATCCGTGAAATTCCCTGTTGATGGCCCCAATTGCCCAACGGCGCCGGACCATTAGCCGATGATAGGTGAATATTGCCTTGAAATGTGCCGCGTTATTGAACCGCTATTGCGTCTGCCGCAAGTCATGCAATTACTCACCTGTCGCTCTCAACCCGTCGCGCCACAAATAAAGTCCAGCCGCAATAATCAGCCCTGCGCCAAGCAGCGTGTAGCCATCCGGCACATCACCGAACATCGCCCAGCCGAGCACCACCGCGACCAGCATCTGCACATAGATCGCCGGTGCAACCTGTGCCGCGCCCGCTTTTGCGGTGCCGAGATATGCGAGCCAATGCGCGGTGCTGGCGGTGAGCGCCACAAAGGCGCAGCGCAGCACCACGTCCCAGCTCGGCCAGCCGAAATCGAGCGCCGGAACACCGGAGAACTTGGCCGCCCCCGCCCCAACAATCAGCAGCGGAGCGCAGATCGCGGCCACAAAGACCTGCATCGAAAGCGCGCTGCCCTGCCCTGCACTGGCGCGATTGGTGATCATCAGGAGCGAGAAAAACACTGCCGAGACTAGCGGCAGGAGCGCACCCCAGCCGAGCAAGGCAAGATTGGGTCGCAAAATGATCGCGACCCCCGCGAGCGCCACCAGCGACACCGCCCAGACAGACCGGCGCACCTTCTCGCCCAGCAGCAGCCCCGCGAGCAATTGGGTGAGTACCGGAGAGAGGAATGCAATCGCCATCGCCTCTGCCAGCGGCATGATGTAAATCGCCGAAAAGAAGCACAGGGAGGCAAGCGCCAGACAGACCCCGCGCGCGATTTGAAGCCACAGGTTTTGCGGGACAAACGCCTTGGCTCCTTCTTTGCGCCAAAGCAGCGCCGAAAGCGCGAGCGCTCCTATTGAAAACCGCAAGGCCGCAACCGCATATGCGGGCCAGTCATCGGCCATGCTCTTGACCACAGCATCGCCGATGGAAAGCACGGTGAAGCCCGCCACCGCATAGGCCAGTCCTGCACGCGCATCGCTCTGCATCAGGGTTTCCGCTTAAATCGCATGGCGGTCCCGTGAGCGTGTGCGCGAAGAATAGCAAGCGGTGTGATCGCCCAAGCCGCTGCCGCGCTGGGCGGACGCAATTTACCATCCTTTAAGCATGTTCCCGCTAGGCCGCTCGCTCACACAGTTCGATAAGTGTCGGGGGCAACACAGCAATGACGGCGACTACCAGCACAGGCATTGCCGCGGACGGTTCAGGCACTTCAGACGGCAAAGCGGGTTTCTGGCGCGCATTGCCGGACGCGAACTCGACCACTTGGGTCTATCTCCTGATCGCATCCTTGGCCGCCATCCACCTCTCGATGGTGTTTGGCCGCTCGATCAACGGCGATGAATTCTGGTTCTACAATCAGGTCGAGATTGTCGGTCGCGGCGAAGCGATCCAGACGCTTCAGACGATCCACACCCGGTTCTTTTCCTGGTGGCTTCCGGCGATGCCCGGAAACGAGATCGACCACATCATCATCGCGCGGATGTTCATGCTGGTGTGCCTCGGCTTTGCCGGCTTTGGCATCTACCGGATAGCGCGCGAATTCGGCGATCATCGCGCGGCTTTGCTCGCGTCTGCCGCTTACATCGGCGCAGGCTATGTTCTGCACCATGGCACATCTTTCCGCGTCGATCCGATTGTCACCGCGCTGCTCATCAACGCGCTTGCCGTGGCGATTCGCAGCGAGCTGTCGGTCCGCTCGATACTGCTGCTCGGCGTGCTCGTGGGCTGCGCGGCGATGGTCACGATCAAGTTTGTGCTGTGGGCACCCGCCTTTGCCGGTGCCGCTTTGTGGCGCTGGCACGCGCTGGGTTATGACTGGAAATACATCGCGCGCTGGTTTGGCGCAGGGGCGATTGCGCTGGCGGTGTTCGCAGTGCTCTTCACGCTTCACGGCATGTCGCAGGGGATAGACGGTGCGGGCGATTCCGCCGCTGGCACGCTCACCAATTCGGGCGGGCGCGTGTTCGGCCTCAACGATATCATCTATTTCAAGATCCTTGGCACAGCCGCCTCCAACTCGCTGCCGCTGGCGATTATGACACTGCTTGCGGTGTTCAGCCTGCCCAGCTCATCGCTCCCGCTGGCGCGCAAATTCGCTGTGCTCGGGTTCGCAGCGATCGCGCTGACGCCGGTCTATTATTCGAGCAGTTCGCCCTACGCCTATGTCTTCTTCCTCGCTCCGGTTGCTGCGGTCACGGCGCTGGTGATCCCCAAGGTCGCCAATCGCTACAGCTACGCCGGGATTGCGGGCGCGATTGCGGTCTGCTCCCTCGCCGTCTGGGCGGTCGAGCGCCGCGATGTTTTGCCCGAGCAGCACAAGCTGATCGACGCGGTTCATGCGGCATTTCCAGAGCCTGTGCCCTATTTCGATTGCTGCGGCATGATCGGCAGCTTCCAAAAGGCCAACGGCTTCCGCAGCCAGTGGGGCGTGCGGCAATATCTCGCGACCGGAGAGCCGCAATTCCTCAACCAGATGAAGGCGATGGCAGTGCCGCTGGCGGTCGACAACAATGACGATTTCTCGCCGCTTTTCGGCGAGGATGCTGCCGAGAAAGAGGCCGATTTCCACCCCGAGGACGCCAAGGCATTGCAAGAGAATTTTATCCAGTTCTGGGGCGATATCTGGATCGCCGGAGCCGAACTCGCGCCGGGTGCCACGCGGACCTGGAGCATGCTGGTGCCCGGAACCTACACGGTCGAGGGCGAAATGAGCGTCAATGGCAGAGCCTATGCCGACGGTGATTTGGTCGATCTGAAACGCGGGGATGCTGTGCTGCAAAACTCCAGCGAAAACGCGGCCCGTCTGGTGTGGGGCAAGAACCCGCAGCGCCCCGATTTCGATCCGCCCGAAGAGATCTGGACCTCGTTCTAACCCGCAGCCCCGTTTCCGGCCCCAAAACGCAGGCCAACATGGTTTACGATTGCTTAAGCACCGCTGGGTAACACGGACAGATATCGCGCGGGAAAGCCCGCGCAACCGGGGGCCGTGCGACACGTAATGACCAAACTCATCATCCAGATTCCCTGTCTCAACGAAGCCGAAGTGCTGCCCGAGACACTGGCCAAGCTGCCGCGCAGCCTGCCGGGGATTGATGCAATCGAATATCTCATCATCGATGACGGTTCGAGCGATGACACATCGGGCGTCGCGCGCCGCTGGGGCGTGCATCACATCGTGCGCCACCGCCGCAATCGCGGGCTGGCCGAAGCCTTTCGCAACGGGATCGACCGCTGCCTTGCCGAGGGCGCCGACATTATCGTCAACACCGATGCTGACGGGCAATATGCAGGCGAAGATATCGGAGCAATTGTCGCGCCGGTCGTGGCGGGCGAAGCCGACATTGTGATCGGGGACCGCGTGGTCGCCGACAACGAGCATTTCGGCCCGTTCAAGCGCCTTTTGCAGCGTATGGGTTCTTTTGTGGTCCGCACGCTTTCCGCGACCGATATCACCGACGCGGTCAGCGGTTTTCGGGCGATGACCCGCGACGCGGCGCAGCGGATCAACATCACCACCGAATTCAGCTACACCACCGATATGCTGATCCAGGCGGGTCGCAAACGGCTTGCAATCAAGTCGATCCCGATCCGCACCAACGCCGCCACCCGCCCTTCACGCCTGTTCAAATCGATCCCGGGTTTCATCATGTCGACCGGCATGACGATCACCCGCGCCTACACCACTTTCAACGCGTTGAAGGTGTTCGTGCTGCTGGGAACGGCGCTTTCTGTGCTTGGCCTGCTGCCGATTGCGCGGTTCCTTGTGTTCTATGCGATGGGCGATGGCTCGGGCCATATTCAATCACTGGTGATTGGCGGTGCGCTTCTGATCGTCGGGGTGCTCGTTTCGACGCTCGGCATTCTGGCTGACCTGATCGCGACCAATCGCAAGCTGATGGAAGCGACCATGCTCAAACTGCGCCGGATCGAGGAAAAGATCGACGCGCAGGGAGACGCGGACAGCAAGTCCGGTTCAGAGCCAGCCGACGCACAACCCGCGCGCCGCGTCGCCTCGTGACCATCCTCGCGCCTCTGACACGGCCATGGCCAGAGCGGTGAGCGGGGCGATGACAATCCAACCCGTCCACCCGCTTCAGCCAGAGCAGCGAAGCCCGCGCCTTGCTCGCCTCGCGGCGCAGGCGAAGGGCGTGCTCAAAACATACCGGACGCCGCTGCTGATCATCGCAGCTTTGGTGTTCATTGGCGGTTTTGCGCTTTCTGTCAGCCGGTTGGAGCTGACACTTGCCGACATCTCTATTGGCTATATCCTGCTTTCGGGCGTGATAATCGTGCCGCTCGCCTTCGCCTATGGCGCGTTCAATTTTATGATCATGGCGCGCGGGGCGGGCCTGAGAGTACCGTTCACCCGCGCCTTCCAGATCACCTGCGTCGCGCAATTTGCCGAGTTTCTGCCAATTCCGGGCGGCGCATTGGTGCGCGGGGGAGCGCTGATGCAGCGCGGCACGGGGGCGGTGGATTCGGCTGCCCATGTGACCGTGAACGCCCTTCTGTGGGTCGCCTGCGCGGCTTTAGTCGGCGGCTTGAGCCTCGGGCTGGGCAATCCGGTGGCCTTGGCGATTTTTCTCGGCGGCTCTCTCGGCATTGCCGGATGCACCGCGTGGCTGACCCGCAAGGCTGGCGTGGGCATCGCGCTCGCGGCTTTGGCGATGCGTTTTGTCGGACTCGTTTTCGCAGGCGCGCGCTTGTTCGCGGCCTTTGCGGCAATCGGCGTCACCCTCGCCGTACTCGATCTCTATCCTTTCGTCTTCGCGACCATCCTCGGGTCCGCTGCGGCCATCGCACCGGGCGGCTTGGGGATTAGCGAAGTCGCCGCCGCCGCGCTCGCCACGCTCTCCACCATTCCACCCGAAGCCGCCTTTCTCGCGGTCGCGCTCAATCGCCTGATCGGCTTTGCAGCCAGCGGTGTCGCAGCAGGAATTCTCGCAGTTTTCTCCTCAAACGGAACCAGCCAAACATGACTAAGAACCTTGTCTTCATTGCCTCTGGCGGGCGCACCGGCACCAATTTCTTCGGCGATCAGCTGCGCGAGTGCATCGCGGATTGCTGGTCCGAGCACGAGCCCGATATGTTTGCGGGGATTTCGGAGCTGACCGCCGAGCGCATTCGTCGCTTTGGCCTCAAGCACATGATTCTGGACCGCGTGGTTGGCAAAACCGGCCTGCGCATTCTCGGGACCAAATATATGCTGGGCCAGATGTCGTTCGACGATGCAGCGGCGCAGTTGCGCAAGGAACGCGCCAGCTATCACGCCGATATCGAGCAGTCCTTGGTGATCGAAAGCTATTGCCGCTGGTGGATGTTTGCGGGCGATGTTCAGCGCATTTTCCCCGGCTCGAAGACCGTGGCCGTGGTCCGCGATCCGCGCACATGGATCGCCTCGTGGCAGTCGCATCACCCGCGCATGGGCTATGTTCCGTGGTCGCACCACTTTCCGCCCGGCCCTCTGACCCCGGCGAAGATGGGCGACAAGAAGAACGCCACGCGCTGGGAAGCGATGGGGCCAGTGGGGCGTCTGGCGTGGCACTGGAATGTGATCAACACCACGCTGGCCGACGCGGCAGAGCGCGATGACAGCACGCGGCTGTTCAAGTTCGAGGACCTGTTTGGCGGCAACGAAACGGTGCTGCGCGAGTTGGCGGATTACTGCTCGACGTTCGAGGATCGCAGCTATGATGTGACTTCGACCGCCGCGCTGCATCAGCCGAAGAAGAACGCCAGCAAAGCCGGTTGCGATGACTGGACCCGCTGGAGCGAGGGCGAGAAGGCGCTGGTCAACGAAATTTGCGGCGCGACCATGAAGCGCTGCGGCTATGAGCCGCTCCCCGTGGACGTGTCCGTCGCGGCTTAATCGCGCAGACGCGCCACCAACTGCGCGACACCGGCATCGGGTCCAAGCTCGGCGAGCGAAGCGGCGGGCAATGGCGCAAGCGCCTTCATGTCCGAAAGAGCCTGCGACACCGCATCGGCAAGCGCCTGCGGCTCATTGGCGGGAACCGTGCGCAAGGTATCGGGAAAGCGCGAAGCCAGTTCGTCCACCGCAGGGCTGGCGCGGGTGATCACCGGCTTGCCCACGGCGAGCTGCTGAAACAGCTTGTTCGGGATCACCCGCGAGGCTTTATCCGACGCGCCGAACACACCAAGGCACACGGCGGCGCGCGCGATTACAGCGGGCAGGCGCTCGTAATCGACCCATTCGATCCACTCGACACTGCTTTCGACGTCGCCGGAAGTGGCCTCGCGCATCAGCGGCTCCAACTGACCGCGCCCGATCACGATCCAGCGCGCCTCCGGCCCATCATAGGCACCCGCCGCCTCAAGGATCGTCGGCACGCCGTGGAGCGGGATCAATTGCCCGTAAAACAGCACAATGGGGCGGGCATCATCTTGCCCCAGAATATCCTCGACCGGAGCGGTCGAAGCATCGGGTGAGAATTGCTCTTCTGCTCCGACTAAGACGGTCTGAAACCTGTCCGCCGGCAGGCCGAACTCCTGCGCAAAATAGGCGCCGTGGCTGTCCGTATCGACCAGAATGATGTCCGCGAGACCCAGCGCGGTTCTTTCGAACCAATGGATCAGCTTCGCACGAAACCCGTCTGCCTTGGCCAATCCGCGATCCACCACAATCGTATCGTAGAGAGGCAGGAACGCATCGAGCACCACTTTGCGCCGCATCAGCCGCGCGAGCGGGGCGATCAGGAATATCTCCACAATGCCGGGATAGGGCAACAGCACGCCTGCGCCCTTGGGGCTGCGATACAGGCGGATCAGCGCCTCCGGATAGCGGACAACCATCCCCGAAAGCACTTTGAAGAATGCCCATTTCGACGGCACATTGGTCTGCGCAACACGCTCCCAACCTTCGATCAGGATCTCCTGCTCCAGCGCCCCCGCCCGCTTCAACGCGTCGAGCAACAAGCGCACTCGTGGCTTGCGCGTGTCATAGGCTCCAAAAGCGATCAGGCGTCCCGTCATCACGCCCTCCGCGTTAATGCCGATCCTCGCCGCGAGCCAGTGCGACCCTCGCCTTTTCAGTGCATCGCTCCGCCCCGCCTTAGGAAAAAAATAAGGTATATTGAATATTCACCAAGCTTCGAGAGGCCCTGTTTGGCGTAAGGCAGACATGGCTAACACCTGATCAAGAGCCTGGGGGCTGGAATGAGCGCATTCGGTAAAAAAGGTGGAGCAGCCGGCGGAAAGCCTGCACGGCCCGCCTTTGGTGTTGCACGCCCGATGAAGGGCGGCGCTCGCGCAGGGGATGATGCGCAAGGTGGCGAACAGTTTCCGCCGCTTCCCGGAGAGGGCGAAGTGCCCGCACCGGAACCGGCAAAGACCGCACCCAAATTTTCCGCCAATGCGACAGACGATGCGATGGACCGCCTCGCCGAGCGCGCAGCGGCTGTCAACGAGACCGATTCCGAAGTCGGCGGGTTTGAAGCAAGCGTCCACAAGATCAAGGAACAGGTGCTGCCGCGCCTGCTCGAGCGTGTCGATCCCGAAGCGGCCGCTACGCTCACCAAGGAAGAGCTGTCGGAAGAATTCCGGCCGATCATCCTCGAAGTTCTGGCCGAGCTGAAAGTCACGCTGAACCGCCGCGAGCAATTCGCGCTTGAAAAGGTTCTGATCGACGAATTGCTGGGCTTTGGTCCGCTCGAAGAATTGCTCGGCGATCCGGATGTCTCGGACATCATGGTCAACGGCCCCGACCAGACCTATATCGAGAAAAAGG
>JBCCOF010000042.1:0-19965 GCA_039025455.1 Pseudomonadota bacterium
CGGTGACGGGATTGGCCCCGAGGTAACGCGGGAGGCTTTGCGCGTGCTCGATGCGCTTAGCCTGCCGGGCCTGACCCTGTTCGAAGGCGATGTTGGCGGGATCGCTTACAAACGCCACGGCCATCCGCTGCCCGAAGAGACGTTGACCATGGCACGCGAGGCCGATGCGGTGCTGTTTGGTGCGGTGGGCGATCCCGAATGCGATGCGCTGGAACGCGCGCTGCGGCCGGAGCAGGCGATTCTGGGACTGCGCAAGGGGCTCGACCTGTTCGCCAATCTGCGCCCGGCGCGGGTGTTTGAAGGGCTGGAGCATCTCTCGCCCTTACGCCCCGAAATTGCGCGCGATCTCGATGTGCTGATCGTGCGCGAGCTGACCGGCGATGTCTATTTCGGCGACAAAGGCGAGCGCGAGACTGCGCACGGCGAGCGCGAGGGGTGGGACATGATGTCCTATTCCGCCCCCGAAGTGCGCCGCATCGCCGAGGTCGCTTTGCGCGCGGCGGCAACGAGTGGGCGCATGACCAGCGTGGACAAAGCCAATGTCCTCGAAACGAGCCAGGTGTGGCGCGACATTGTGATCGAAGCGGCGGCGGCCCATCCGGGTGTGACGCTCGACCATATGTATGTCGACAACGCTGCGATGCAGATCATCGCCAATCCGGCGCAGTTCGATGTGATCCTGACCGGCAATCTGTTCGGCGATATCCTCTCCGATCTGGCTAGCGCTGCGGTTGGCTCGATCGGCCTCCTGCCCAGTGCCTCCATGGGCGAGCGCCAGACCGGGCACGGCACCTTTGGCCTCTACGAGCCTATCCACGGCAGTGCGCCCGATATTGCGGGGCAGGGCAAAGCAAACCCGATGGCGACGATCCTTTCGCTGGCGATGCTGCTACGCCATTCCTTTGGTCGCGAGGCCGAAGCGGTGCGGATCGAGGCTGCGGTGTCGAAAGCGCTGGCCGATGGTATTCGCGGCGGCGATCTGGGCGGTGACCACCGCACGCAAGCGATTGGCGATGCGGTTCTGGGGCGGCTTTGACCGCGCCCGCCGATGCTCGAACTCGCGATCATCCTGCCGACGCTGAATGAGAGCGGCAATCTTGCGCCTCTGGTTGAGCGGATCGAGGGCGCGCTTGGGGCAAAGGGCTGGGAAGTCCTGATCGTCGATGACAATTCGAGGGACGGCACTGCCGATGAAGGCCGCGCATTGGCCCGCAGCGACACCCGCGTCCGGGTGATCCAGCGGATCGGGCGGCGGGGCCTTGCCAGCGCTGCGATCGAAGGGTTCTGCGCGACCGCCGCAACTTATGTGGCGGTGATGGATGCCGACCATCAGCATGATCCCGCGCTGCTGCCGAAGATGCTCGCCGCCCTTAAAGCGGAGGATGCCGACATCGCGGTCGCCTCGCGCTTTGCCGATGGGGCAAGCACAAAAGACTGGGCGGAGCCGGAGCGCGAGAAGCTCTCTGGCATGGCCAATGCGATGGCCCGCAAGCTGACCGGCGTGGAGCTGAGCGACCCGATGAGCGGATATTTCATGCTGCCAACCGCAACCGCACGTGCGTTGGTACCGAGGCTTTCGGGCATCGGGTTCAAGATCCTGCTCGATCTGCTCGCGACCGCTCCGTCCGAATATGGCGCGCCTTTGCGGGTCAAGGAATTCCCGCTCAACTTCGCCGCGCGCCGCGAGGGGGAGAGCAAGCTCGACCGCGCGATTCTGTTCGACTTTCTCGCCGGGCTTTATGACAAGACCTTGGGCCGCGTGATCCCGACCCGTTTTGCTCTGTTCGGGACGGTCGGAGGGCTGGGCGTGATCGTCCATATGGCGGTGCTGACGAGCCTACTCTTCGCCTTTGCGGACACCTTCGCGCTGTCGTTTACGGTTGCACAGGGTGTCGCGGTTCTGAGCGCAATGAGCTTCAATTTCTGGCTGAACAACTGGCTTACCTATCGCGACAAGCGGCTGGTCGGCTGGGGCGCGGTGTTGAGCGGCTGGCTCGGTTTCTGCCTCACCTGTGCGGTGGGCGGGTTCGCCAATGTGGCGGTGGCGACCTTGCTGGAAGGGAGCGGCGTCTATTGGGCGCTGGCGGCTCTGTGCGGCATCCTGATCGGGTCAGTGTGGAACTTTGCCCTGTCGAGCCGCTTTGTCTGGGGGCGTTATTGAGCTTTGTTCAATTAGTCTTGAAGGGAATTTCGTTCGTAACGCACGGTTGATTTGGAACATCGGTCGTAATGGCAAGCATCACATAAGGCATGAATTCCTGAAATCCTTGCGCCTTTTCGGCATCAAGTTTTTGTTGCGAGGTAAAAGTGCAATCGACAAATCGTCCCGCTTGATCAACTCTGAACCGATACTCGGCCGTTAGCGGATTGGGATAATGTCGCTCGAATTTGTCCGGGAACGCGCGGCCCAGGATCTCATTGTCGATCACGATTTTTCCTTTGGGGGACGAACATTCGAGCGCCTTAGGCTCAACGTCGCTGACCAGCAATGCCAGTAAAGTCAGTGATTTCATCATCATCTCCACCCCGGCAGCCACGCCCAATCGACAAAGCCGTATTCACCTTCCAGCGCGCCCGCAGTCAACACCGGAAAGAAATAGGCGAACATAGCCGCGCTGGCGATGATCGGGAGCACGCTCAACACCCGCAACCGTTCGATCCGATAGATATCGCTAAGCGCCATCGCCAAGGCCGCCAACAAGAAGAAGCTTGGCATGATATAGTGGTAATAGAACTGCACCGGCTTGGGCGCGATGATCCACAAGGCCAAGCTGACCGCATAGCCGATGACCATGGCTACCTTGGCCCAGTCGCGCTGCATCGCTCCACTGATAAGGCACCACAGCAGGGCAGGCAGGCCAAGCAGCATCGTCAGCGGATTGCCGACATACAGCACCCCGCGCTGTGCCCCGTCTGTGAACGCGTAGAAGTACCAGATGCCGTTAGTGTTCATCACCCACTGCGGCCAGGTGCTCTGGTAATTGTGCGGCGCCAGCACCTGTGTCTGCAATTCCAGCATCAGCATATGGGTTCCGAACAGCCCGCGCTCGGCCACGGGGGAAGGGCGCAATTCGTCGCCCAGCCACGCGCCGGGCCAGAAGGCAAGCGCATAGACGGCGAGCGGGAGCAGCCCGAGCCACACAAACGCCTCGGCTAGCGAAATGCCGGGCACTGGTACGCCGCGAGTGCTGGTGATCAGACGCCTCCGACCCGCGGACAAGCGCGCGCCGAAAAATGCGAGGCCGGGCAGCATCGCCAGCGGGATTGCTGCCCACTTTGACGCCATCGCCGCGCCGATAAACACCCCGCAAAGCGCAAGTCGCCAGCGCCCGGTCTCAGGCTTGCGGATCGCAGCGGCAAAGAACCACGCGGCGAGGCTCAGGAACACCATCATATAGATGTCGAGCATGGCGATGCGCGCATGGATGAACACATGAAATCCGGTCGCAAGCAGAACGCCAAAGGCAATCGTGGCGAAGCGGTCCTGACTGGCGTTCCACAAGGCCCGCATGCTCGCGCCAATCGTCACAATTCCCGCGAAAAGCGGAAAGGCCCGCCAGCCGACCGGGTTGTCGCCGAACAGATAAATGCCCAGCGCCATCAATTGTTTGGCCAGCGGCGGATGTTCGGAATTGATATATTGTCCCGCGCCGCCCGTGATCAGCGTAAGCCATTCGCGCGCGGCGGGAATATAATGCGTCTCGTCAAAGAATTCGAAGGCCGGAACGGTCAGCCGGATACTCGCCAAAGCGCCAAACAGGGCCGGGATCGCAAGGCACCAGAGCCATGGATCATTCGGTGTCGAGGGTGGCCCCGATGGCTGAGAGGTGGTTGGTCCAGCCTGCGGCTCCAATTCGGCAATAGCCGAAACGGGAGCAGGAGGAGCTGCGGCCTCTGACATTGAGATCGGAGTTTATGCTTTGGCGGGTTTGGCGGCCGGAGTGGCGGGCGGGTTAGCGGCTGGCGTATCTTTTGTAGGGGTGTCGGCCTTCGCTTCAACCATATTCTCCAGCCAGAACAGCCGCGCAACCATCGCGAGCAAGCCAATACTTGCGGTGCAGGCAACGAACAGTCCCCAAGGCACAATGTTCATCCCCACGGCCCGCGCTCGCGGTGCGAGGAAATACAGGCCCACGACCACGCAGATAACCAGATCCCACCACACCTGAATGCCGGTGAGATTGAGCGTGTGATTGGTCCAAAACATGACCACGCCATCGGTGTAGATCTGAACCGCAGTGAACGCAGCAAACCCCGCCGAGAGCATCGCTGCAAGGATTGCATTGCCCGATTCGGGCTTGGCAAACAGGATGTAAAAGATCGCGGCCAATGCCGGTATGAGCGCGGCGACAGCGAGGATTTGCAGGGGTTCCATCAATTTACTCCGACCAATGTGCAGTTTTTGCTGCACTGAGATACGCAATCTGTTGTAGCGGTTGCTACGGCTCTTGTAGCGCAGCGTAGCATCCGCTACAAGACCGCAATGCCAACACAAGCTTCAAAATCACAAATGTCACGCGAAACGCTGGTTCCCAAACTTGCCGCGCACGTATTGAAGCACGGTCTGGCTGATGCGAGCCTGCGCCCCTTGGCGAAAGCGGCGGGGACGAGCGACCGGATGTTGATCTATCACTTTGGCAATAAGCGCCAGCTAATAATTGACGTGCTTGCATATATTGCGGACCAATATGCAACCGCCCTCGACAATGCGATGGGCAAAAGGCGCGCGACAAGCAGAAAGGCAACGGTTTCGCGGATTTTGACTGAGACACGCAAGCCGAGGATGCAGCCCTTTCTGGTCTTGTGGTGGGAGATTGTCGCCGGATGCGCGCGCGAGCGCCCCGGCTATCGCGAGGCAGCCGAATCGATCATGGACCGATTGCTGGCGTGGCTGGAAACGGAGATGCCGGCCGACGATCCCGATCCGCGCAAGGGCGCGCGGCTTTTGCTTACCCTGATCGAGGGATCCCAGATGTTGACCGTCGTGGGGCGCGGAAACATTGCGCGCGACGGGATGAAGGCCGGCGGGTTGTAGTGCGCCGCCTCCACCAGTAATCGGGCAAGCATGAAAAAGACCACCGGAATGAACCGCGCCGCGACGCGCAAATGGCGTGCCGCAACGCAGGCTGTGCGCGGCGGCACGTGGCGCAGCGAGCATGGCGAGACGAACGAGGCGATGTTCCTCACCTCGGGCTACACCTATGACGATGCGCAAACGGTCGCCGATCGCTTTGCGGGCGAGGCCAAGGGCATGACCTATTCGCGGCTGCAAAACCCGACCGTGGCGATGCTGGAGGAGCGGATTGCTCTGATCGAAGGGGCCGAGGCCTGCCGCGCTCAGGCTAGCGGTATGGCGGCGATGACGGCCTCGCTGCTCAGCCAGCTTTCGACCGGCGATCATTGCGTGGCCGCGCGCGCCGCATTCGGTTCGTGCCGCTGGCTGGTCGACAATCTCCTGCCGCGTTTCGGGATTGAGACCACCGTGATCGACAGCGCCGACAATCCCGCTTGGGAAGCCGCGATCAAGCCCAACACCAAGGTGTTTTTCTTCGAGACCCCGGCGAACCCGACGCTCGATATCGTCGACCTGCAATTCGTGTGCGATCTCGCCCGCGCGCATGGCATCACCACCGTCGTCGACAACGCCTTCGCCTCGCCCGCTCTGCAACGCCCGATGCAGTTTGGCGCGGATGTGGTCGCCTATTCGGCCACCAAGCTGATGGACGGGCAGGGGCGGGTGCTCGCCGGCGCGATTTGCGGAAGCGAGGAGTGGATTAACGAAGTGCTGCTCCCGTTTCAGCGCAACACGGGGCCGAACCTGTCCCCCTTCAACGCATGGGTGGTGCATAAGGGCCTCGAAACGCTCGAACTGCGCGCGCACAAGCAGAGCGCGAATGCCGTGGCGCTGGGCGAGTTTCTGGAGCCGCGCGTAAAGGCCGCTGACGGTCACATGCTGCACCCCGGCCTGCCGAGCCACCCGCGCCATCAACTCGCGCTGGACCAGATGGACGCGACGGGTCCGATCTTCGCGTTTGATGTTGGCACCCGCGAAAGGGCCTTTGCGCTGCTCGACGCGCTGGAGCTGATCGATATTTCGAACAATATCGGCGATTCCCGCTCGCTGATGTGTCACCCCGCTTCGACCACCCATGCAGGCCTAAGCGAAGAAGCCCGCACCGAAATGGGCGTGACCGAAGGGCTGCTTCGGATCAATGTCGGGCTGGAGGATATCGCCGACCTGACCGAGGATATGGATCAGGCACTGGGGGCAGCCGGGATCTAGATCGAAAGCCGCGCATTGTAGCCGGCAAGGCACGAAAAGGCCGAAACCCCCTGGCGGGCATTCCGGCCTTCTAGCACATGGCCCTGGTAAGGGACCATTAGGAACGACAGTCAGGATCAACCGACTGACAAATGTGACACTATTACCTGTCGGCTAAGAAATTCGCGCCAAACGAGACAAACGCCGGGTTAACCACAAGGCGCTAAGGCACCAGCGTATTGTGCAACGCAGCATTGCGCTCTAGGTGCACGCGAAACCCTACTCGACGATGTCGAGACCCTGAGCCATTCTCTCGAAAGCAATTCTATGACCACCAACCGCAGCATCGCGGCGGATTCCCGGCGTAATTGGGCCAAGGATTTTGCCAAAGACTGGTTCGCACAGCCGCGCGCGGACATTCTCGCCGGTATCGTCGTCGCGCTCGCGCTGATCCCCGAGGCGATTGGCTTTGCCCTGATCGCGGGCGTGGACCCGAGCGTGGGGCTCTATGCCTCGGTTGCCATTGCCATGGTGATCGCGCTTACCGGTGGCCGGCCCGGCATGATCTCCGCGGCGACGGCGGCGGTGGCTGTGGTCGTCATCCCGCTGGTCAGGGACCACGGGGTCGAATATCTCTTCGCCGCGACAATCCTGATGGGCGTGTTTCAGGGGATCGCGGCGCTGCTGCGGCTCGACCTGTTGATGCAGTTCGTCAGCCGCTCGGTCATCACTGGTTTCGTCAACGCGCTCGCGATCCTGATCTTTCTGGCGCAGATCCCGCAGCTTGATCCGCGCAATGACGGGGTGACGCTCACCACCTACATCATGGTCGCGGCGGGACTGGCGATCATTTACGGCTTTCCGCGCATCACCAAACAGGTGCCAAGCCCGCTGGTCGCCATCATCGTGCTGACAGCGGCAACGATCTATTGGGGCCTGCCGGTCAACAATGTCGCGGGCGAGGGCAAGCTGCCCGACGGCCTGCCGACATTCGCGCTGCCCGACGTGCCGCTGACGCTCGAGACGCTCCAGATCATCGCGCCCTATTCGCTGACCATGGCGGCGGTTGGCCTGCTTGAAAGCCTGCTCACCGCGCAGATCGTCGACGACATGACGCACACTGACAGCAACAAGCGCCGCGAGAGCGCCGGGCAAGGCATCGCCAATGTCGTCGCGGCGTGCTTTGGCGGCATGGGCGGCTGCGCGATGATCGGGCAGTCAGTGATCAATGTCGCCTCGGGCGGGCGAGGGCGGCTCTCGACCTTCACCGCTGGCGCATTCCTGCTGTTCCTGCTCACCGTGCTGGGCAGCTGGGTCGGGCAGGTGCCGATGCCCGCTCTGGTTGCGGTCATGATCATGGTGTCGATCGGGACGTTCAGCTGGAACTCTATCCCCAACCTGCGTATCCACCCGCCGAGCAGCTCGGTGGTGATGGTCGCGACCGTTGTGGTGGTTGTCTGGACGCATGATCTGGCGCTTGGCGTGCTGATCGGCGTGCTGCTCTCGGGCATTTTCTTCGCCAACAAGGTGCGTTCGCTGTTCACGGTCGAGCGGGTCCGCCGCCCGCACAGCGCGGTCTATGTCGTCACCGGCGAGATCTTCTTTGCGAGCGTCGAAAAGTTTCAGCGCTCGCTCGGCCCCGAAAGCCAATATGACGACGCCGCGCACCATGTCGTGATCGATGTCAGCCGCGCGCATTTCTGGGACATTTCGGCCATCGGCGCGCTGGAAAAAGCGGTCGAACGGATGCGCCGCAATGGCCGCCACACGCGGATCGTGGGGCTGAACGCGGCGAGCGCAGACCTGTTTGACAAATATGCGCTGGAGGACCGCACGGGCCTTGAGATCGGCCTCGCTCCGCATTGAGGCTTGCGTGCGATTTCGCTGCGTGCGAAACGTCTGTAAAGCAAACTGAGAGGCACGCCCATGATGAGCACCATGCAAAGCACCGGCCGCGTTGAGCTGATTTTCGATTTTGTTAGTCCCAACGCCTATCTCATCTGGTGGCCGCTGCGTGAATTGGTCAAGCGGACGGGCGCGCAGCTCGATATTACGCCGGTTTTCCTCGGCGGGATGCACAAGCTGACGGGCAACGCGCCCCCGATGATCCGCGATGCCGAGGTGAAGGGGAAAAACGAATATTCCGCGCTCGAAATGCGCCGGTTTATCGAACGCCACGAACTCACCAAGTTCAAGCTCCACCCGCAATTTCCGTTCAACTCGATCACCTTGCAACGGATGCTGACCGCAGCCGCCCAGGATGGCCGCGCGGTGCAGTTTATCGAGAGCATGTTGCCCGCGATCTGGGAGGAAGGGATCGATCTGACCGATCCGGAAGCCTTGGGCGCGGCGATTTCAGCGCATGGCTTTGATGCTCAGGACCTATTTGCACGCTCGCAGACCGATGCGATCAAGCAAAAACTGGTCGAATCCACCAGCGATGCAGTCGAACGCGGGGCGTTTGGCATACCGACCATGTATGTCGGGCCGGAAGGGGGCGAGACCGAAATGTTCTTCGGCAAGGAACGGCTGGGGCAGATCGAAGACGAACTCGCCAAGGCGTAAGACAACAACCATAAATATGCGGGCAAACCCGCTTGTGTTTTAGCGAGCGCACCATACGCTTGCGGTTGGATGATTCGGGGACGCTCTTTTACTTTGAAGGCTGTATTCGGCGCTTTGGCGCTGGTTTTTTCTGGCTGGAGTGCTGGCGGTCTTCTGGCTCAGGACGGTGCGGACCGCGCTCCTTCTGAAAGCGCCAGGATCCAGATCGAGGATGCGCGGCCCGCTTCGGATGCGCCTCCACTCGTCGAGGGGTCCCGCGCTGAAATCCCCGCACTCGACCGTAAGGCATCGGCTGACAAGCCTGACCTGATCCCGACCGAGCACTTCGCCGGACGCCCCGGATTTTCCGGGGCCAAGCTGTCGCCTGATGGAGCCACATTGACTCTGATCGAGCGCGAAGGTGGCGTCGTCCGCCTCTCCGCATCCGATCCGCGCACGGGCGAGCTCATCGACTCGCTCAGCTTCGCCAAAGGCACCTATGTCACTTCGACGCAATGGGTCGATAAGGACAAGATGCTTCTGGAGGTTTGGAGCGCGGCGCGGCGCGGCCCATATCTTGTGCGGTATTCGCGGCTGGTGCTCGCTTACCCGCGCGAGGGCCGCTTTGAGTTTCTGGTCGAGGATCAAACCGGCTTCAACGGCGGGGACGTGCTCCATGTCGATGATGCGGGCGAATATGCGATTATCGCGCATCGCGGCGATGGCCGTCTGTGGCAGCCGAGCGTCTATCGCTACCAGTTAAAGCCCGGCGGCACGGTCGAGAAAATCGTCGAGCCGAAATACGATGTCCATTACTGGATCGCCGATGATGACGGGGTTGTCCGCCTCGGCATGGGCTGGCGCAAAAGCAAGCTGCTAATCTTCTACCGCGAGAAAGAGGGCGATGATTTCAAGACGGTCGCACGGATCAAGCCGGGCGACGAAGACAGCTATTTCGACGCGCTCGAAATCCTGAGCAATTCGAACAGAGGCTATGTCCTTGACGAGAACGAGGAAGGGCGTGTTGGCCTGCGCATCTTCGATTATGCGACCCGCGAAGTGGTGGAGACTTTCTACGAGCATCCCGACTGGGACATCGACGAAGTCTGGATCGAAGATGGCAAGCCGGTCGCCGCTTTCTACACCGATGATCGCGAGCAGATTGTTTGGTTTAACGAGGACGACAAGGCGGTTTATGACAAGCTCAAAGCCGCTGTCGGGGATAGCGATGTCTGGGTGACGTCGCGCTCTGATAATGGCGAGCAATTGCTGGTCTGGGCGGGCAATGAAGGCGATCCCGGCGTGCTCTATTTCTACGACGCGCCCACCCAATCGCTGAGCGAGTTGGCTCAGTTCCGGCCCGAGCTCGATTTTCGCAAGCTCGTGCGGCCCAAGGCGTTCAGCTACACTGCGCGCGACGGCACCAGCATCCGCGCCTTCCTGACCCTGCCCAAGGGGCGCGATCCGGGCAAGCTCCCGCTGATTATCCTGCCCCATGGCGGCCCCTTCGGCATCCGCGACGAGCTTGCTTATGACGATCAGGTCCAGTTCCTCGCCAATCGCGGATACGCCGTGTTGCAGCCCAATTTCCGAGGGTCCGGCGGCTATGGCAGCGAATTCTATGATCTGGGCGTCGGCGAAGTCGGGCGCGGAATGCAGGACGATCTCGACGATGCGATGGACTGGGCGGTCAAGCAGGGCATCGCCGATCCCGAACGGGTCTGCGTCGTCGGTGGCTCCTATGGCGGCTATGCGGCCCTGTGGGCGGTTTTGCGCAATCCCGAACGCTATCGCTGCGCAGCAAGCTGGGCGGGGGTGACCGACTGGACCCGCATGCTCAAATATGATCGCCGAGTGCTGACACGAAGTGCCGGCAAGCGCTGGACCGCCAAGATCAAGGGCGATGAGGGCAAGAACCTCAAGGATGTGTCCCCCTATCGCCTGGCGGATAACCTCTCGCGTCCGGTGCTGCTGGCGCACGGTACGCTCGACGATAATGTGCCGTTCAAGCAATACGAACAAATGGTCAAAGCCGCGCGCAAAGCGCCCGTTCCGCTCACAACTCTGGTGATCGAGAATGAGGGGCACAGCTTTTCCAGAGCGAGCAGCGAACAGGCATGGTACGATGCGCTCGACACATTTCTGGCCGAACACAATCCGGCCGATCAGGTTGACGAGAATGGCAAATTGAGAGCGCCGCCGACGCCGGAGCAGCCGTCGATATTCCGCACAATCGAGCTGCCGGGCATGAGCGGAGAGGCGCAGGAATGATGGATCGCGGCGTTTAGCCAGTGCTGGCGATGGCGCGGTCGGGGATTTTTTAAGGGACTAACTCGGGATCAATGCAATGCTTTTGAGGAAATGGAGCTCTATCGGTGTCTTGGCGCTGGCGATGATGGCCGCGCCTTGGCAAGTGGCCAACGCTCAGGATGGGGCGCCGGAAACTTCGCCCGAAACAGCACCCGCAGTCGCGGCGGAACCTGCGCCAGCTGCACCAACAACCGCCGCTCCAACCGAAGCGCCACCTGCTTTGATCGACACCGAGCATCTCGCGGGAAGCTCGCTGTTCTGGGATGCAAAGCTCTCCCCCGATGGGACAATGATGTCGTTCCTGCGCCGCTCCAAAGAGGGGCAGATGGAATTCGTCGTCCTAAACATCGACACCGGAAAGATCGTTTCGGCATTCCGGGCCGAGAAGGACGATCAGATCGAATGGTATCGCTGGGTGACCGACAACAAGATGCTTATCTCGGTTTCCACGATGGGCGAATTCCAAGGCGAAGAGGCTCGTTTCACGCGGCTACTGTTTACACAGCCGCAGCAGGGTTCCGTCGAATATCTGTTCGGAAGGACCGCCGTTGTCCAAGGCGACAGGGTCATTCACGTCGCCGAGGACGGTTCTCACATCCTCGTGGCGATGCAGAAATCGGTTTACGATTATCCGTCGGTTCTGCGTCACGAACTAGAGCCCGATGGCGAAGTCACAGTCGTCCAGAAACCGCGCGAAGGCGTGTGGGATTGGGTCGCTGATGAGAATGGCGTGGTCCGCATGGGCACTGGCTGGGTCGGAAAACGACTTAAGGTGTTTTATCGTGCAAACGCCGACGCGAAACTCAAGCTGGTCGCGAAGCTGAAAGAAGGCGACGACGACCGGTTCTGGGACGCCTTGCAGATCGTTTCAGGATCGGACGAGGGCTATGTCCTGTCCGAAGGCGAGAATGGCCGTGTTGGCTTGCGACGTTTCAACTACGCTACCCGCGAGGAAGTCGAGACGATCTATGAGAACCCCGATTGGGATATCGACACGGTCACGATCCGTGACGGCAAACCATTTGCCGCGTTCTACACCGCCGACCGCGACGAAGTGCATTGGTTCGACCAGGACACCAAGCAGCAATATGCCGACTTGAAGCGCGCGCTGGGCGATGTGGAAGTGTGGATCCAATCGCGATCCAAAGACCTTTCGCGCATGCTGGTGTGGGCAGGCAGTGAGGCTGATCCCGGCGTGCTCTATCTCTATGATCCTGCTGGCGGACGGTTGAACGAGGTTTCGCAATACCGGCCCAAGCTTGACTGGCGCCTGCTCGCAAAGCCGAAGCCGGTAAGTTACACGGCGCGCGACGGGACCAAAATCCCATCCTACCTGACTCTGCCACGCGGCCGCGAAGCAAGGAACCTTCCGCTGATTATTCTGCCCCATGGCGGACCATACGGCGTGCGCGACAAGCTCAGATATGATGACGAAGTGCAATTGCTCGCCAATCGAGGTTATGCAGTGCTGCAGCCCAATTTTCGAGGCTCGGGCGGTTATGGAGACGCGCATTTCGAGCTGGGCAGCGGGCAAATCGGTCGCGGCATGCAAGACGACCTCGATGATGCGATGGACTGGGCTGTGGCCGAGGGCATCGCCGATCCGAAACGCGTGTGCGTGGTCGGTGCGTCCTATGGCGGATATGCCGCGATCTGGGCCGTGATGCGCAATCCCGAGCGCTATCGTTGCGGCGCAAGCTGGGCGGGGGTGACTGATTGGGACCGGATCATGCGTTATGACCGGCAATTCTTCAGCCGTGGCGGCTTCAAACGTTGGCGTGAGCGCGTGCGCGGCGAGGGGGTGAAGGACCTGAAAGATGTCTCGCCCTACCGCTTGGCCGAGACGCTCAACCGTCCGCTGCTGCTAGCGCATGGCACAAAGGACATTGTGGTCCCCTACAAACAGTTCACCCAGTTCGAGAAGGCCGCCAGAAAGGCTCTGGTTAAGCCGACTACCCTGGTGATCAAAGATGAGGGGCACTCATTCTCGAAACCGGCCAATGAGAAGGCTTGGTACGACGCGCTCGAAAGCTTCCTGATGGAGCACAATCCGCCTGATCCGGTTGAAGCGGCCACCGATTGAGTTTCTTTCAACACACGGTGTCAAATAAGTGTGCTTGCCCCCTTGTGAGCCTCCGCCAAATGGTTACTTTGAGCTAGCTATGAAAGAGCTGTTCCAACACGCTGCTGTCACCGACGGGATCACCGTCCGCGTGGCCGTGAACTTCCTGCCCGAACAATCGCATCCAGAGGCGGGCAAATGGTTCTGGGTGTATCACATCCGGATCGAAAACGGATCGCATGAGCAGGTGCAGCTGCGCACACGCCATTGGCGGATCACCGATGCGCGCGGCATGGTCAACCATGTCGACGGCGAAGGTGTGGTGGGTGAGCAGCCCAAGCTCGCGCCGGGCGAAAGCCACGATTATGTCTCGGGCTGCCCGCTGACGACGCCGCATGGCTCGATGGAAGGGTTCTACACATTCCTGCGCGCCGACGGTTCGCCGATCGAAGTGCGCATTCCGTTCTTCCCGCTGGCTGCGCCCGAAACAGCAGACGATCGGTCTTAGAGCACTTTGGCGACGCGGTCGCTTGCAGCGTTGAACCGGCGCGACTAAGCGCAGACTTGTGAAACGCACTCATCTCCCGCTCAATGCCCTGCGAGTCTACGACGCCGCAGCGCGCCATCTGTCCTTCACCCGTGCCGCAGACGAACTCGCGGTAACACCGGCTGCCGTGGGCCAGCAGATTCGCGCGCTTGAGGATCATTTGGGCGTCGTGCTGTTCCGCCGCACCTCCAAGGGTTTGGAACTGACGCCTGAAGGCAGCGCCGGCCTTGATGCTCTGCGCGAAGGTTTTCTGCGTTTTGAAGAGAGCGTGCAGGCGATGCAAGCGGGGCAGGCGTCCGACCGCTACACCATAGCCGCACCGCGCGAATTCTACGCCGCATGGCTCGCCCCTCGCATCGCGCCGTTTCAAGCGCAGACACCGGGCGTGCAGTACATTCTTGCGCCGGACGAGGGCGCCGACTTTACCGAAGCAAACCTGGACCTTGCGATCCGCTTTATCGCTGGGCCGGGTGAGCTGGAAGGTGTGCAACTCGCACCCGCGCTCAAAGTGTTGGTCGCCGCGCCGGATGCGCGAGATGCGTGGATCGACTGGCCCGAAGCTGGCCTGCCTGAAGGCACCGTTTCTTGCATCATGACGTCGAGCGCAGGCCAGGCGATGAGCAGCGCGCTGGCTGGCATGGGCCGCACGGTTCTGCCGCTCGCTCTGGTCGAAGAGGCATTGGAGCAAGGCCGCTTGGAAGCGCTCGACGAACCGGTTGAGAGCAAGCGCGCTTACTGGCTCGTCGCCCCGCTGCCGCAATGGCGCAGCAAGAAGGTGAAGGCGCTGGTGGCGCACCTGACCGAAAGCGCATGAACGGGCCGCAGGCCCGCAAGGCCGGAGTCGAAGCCGTAGGCGCAGACGTGCGAAGCACACCTGCACGGCCGCCCGCAGCGACGCGACCTTTAGGTCGCATGAGCGAGGATATCGCGCGCCCGGACGGGCGTGCGGAGCAATGACTCCGCCATGAGATCCGTTCCCACCTTGCACACCGAGCGTTTCACTCTTCGGCCCTTGCAACGCTCGGACACCGCTGCCCTGTTCCCCACTTTGTCGGACCCCGAGCAGTGCCTCTACCTCACCCGCCCCGCATTCGAAAGCAAGGAGGCGCTGTGGGGCTGGCTCGCCGAGCCGGACTGGAACGGGCGCAGCTGGATCGCGGTGGACGCGCAGGGCGAGGTCGCAGGCCGCTTTGTCGCGGTGCCGACCCACGCCGACGGGGTCGAGGAGATCGGCTATATCGTCTGCTCCCACCGCCAGCGCGAGGGCGTCGCACGCGAATGCTCCGAAGCGCTGATCGCGCACCTGTTCGAGACCGAGGGCATGCGCAAACTCACCGCCGAAGTCGACACCCGCAACGCCGCCTCTGTCGCCTTGCTCGAACGGCTCGGCTTCACCCGAGAGGCGCATTTTCGCGAACACGACGAGACCCACGCAGGGCTGTGCGATGTGTTCTGGTACGGAATGCTGGCGCGCGAGTGGCAGCCCGCCTGAGCCTCCGCTGACGCCGCTGTGCGCGGGCGAGACATGGACCACATGTTACACGGTCTTGGAGTAAAAGTGCTTCGGGCCGTTTTCCGCAGAACTCCGCGGTTTTCGGGTGTGCGCTTTGTGCACGCGGTTGGCGTGTTTGTAGGACTTGGAAGAGCGGGCAAATGTGGCATAGCGAACGGTGATAGTGCCGCGCGTTTCGCGAGTAGGAAATTGGAAAATGGGGGTGGTGACTATCCTCGCCATTGAGAGGAGCGAAGCGGAGTCGAAGACGGCCAAAGACCACCCGCCAATCCATGGACTGACCTCGCACTAAGTGCATATGCCTGACCATGGATCGCCGCGCCTTCGGCTCGCGATGACGAAGTTGACGGCGGGCTAGCCCCCTCCTTTTCAAAGGAGGGGGTTGGGGGTGGTTGCGCGAAGCGCTTGGTTTGGGCGCTGAAAAGGAGCGAGCCTGAAGGCTCGAACCCACCCCTCAATCCCCTCCCTTGTTCAGTGAGGGGAAGTTGGTGGTGCGGGTGGGGTGTTTTCGGGGATTATGTAAAAGACCTTTGGAGAGAAAGAAAACGTGGTCGGGTCACTCGCCCATTCTGGCACGACTGACCCGAGAAATCTCCTTGAGCCTGTAGCGGTTGTAATCATCAAGAGGTTCAGTTCGAGTCTTGTGCCGTTTGCTGCTATAGCATTTCTGAGTGAGCTTACGATGACGCCTCACTTGTCATGATAATTAAGGGGTGCTTCATGACCACGGCAAAGACTGACGAAACAGAAACGATTCATGATAAAGATGCCAGCTTAGAATTTATTTCTACGATCCCGGTCGTTGGCCCAGCCTTTGCGCTTTCGGCGCGGCTCTCCGGTAGGGGACGAAGGAACCTCTTATATTTCATAGCGATTTTGGTAATATACCCGGTGCTCGCCTTTTCGCTTGTTCTCGTCATTCTCAGGTATTCTCCATCGTCGATCCAAGAAGGCGCGAGGAATTTTGTCTTGTCGTCGTTGGGTGTCGAAAAAACTGTTCGAGATGCCATTTCTCAAAATAACGAATTTATCGACTATGCGGCGGTCGTTAATTTCGACGCGAAATCTATTAGCCGTACCCCGTATCGACAAAACTTAAGGGTTGGACAAGAAGTCCAAATGCGGGCGGATCTTTTTGTGTCTGACGTTGCGACAATCAGAGACGAGGATGAGTGTTGGAGCTTTCAGTTTCCAAATAACCTCAATAACTTCGGAGTAGTGCAAGTCTCGGCTGAGAGAGCGCACGCGGCCTTGACGTTTCCGGTAACGAAGTTGCAGGGACAGCTCGGGCTCATCGACAAGGATCAATGGGAAACAATCGAAAGTGGCTTACCCGCAGATATGTACGATAAACACGTAACGCTAGAATGGACGTGGACCCCATCGGAAGAACTCGCAAAGTCTGATCCTTTCGGTTGTATTGATGCGGACCTTTCTGTCGGTCTAACTGTATTCAAGGGCTGATTCTCAATGAAAATTTGGTACATACCTGCATTCATTTTGTGCTTGGGTATCACATTGACGTCTTGCGGGGCTGATGATGCAGCACGGCCTTCGAGCATCGATCGTAATGTCGGCGACACCCTTATTGGTACGAACGGTGTGACGAACGAGGCCGATAAAAAATTACGTTACCAAGCTGATCGCGAACTAAGTGAAGACTTTCAGTTTGACTGGTCAAAAATCACAATCGAAGTTTCTTATCCAGGGCGCGAAGTGTCAACGATCAAAGGCCTCTTAATTGCAACAGGCTGGGCGCCATCAAGACTAGCTTCAATCGGCCCTCCAATTTCAATAAACGATGCGTCAAAATCGGAACTTATTGAAGCGGCTTTAGAGGAGTACTCCACGCTTGACCAAGCGATCACAAAAAACCCGAAATCTCTAATCATAAACGCAGGATTGGTCAGCGATAATTCGAGAAATCAGTCCATGAAAAATGAGGGGCTTTTTTACATAAATGGTGTATTGGTATCGGCATTTAGCGACGCTATTTCAGGTTTGATTTGTATCACCGAAAAACAGCGCCAATTTGCGATCTATAGAACTCGAAACTTTTCAAACGCGTCGCAAATTGGTGATCGATGTCGCTCGGCGATTCAGGCTTTTCCAGTCCTAATCAACTCTGGAAAAGTAGCGATAAGGCCGACAGAAATTTCCAAAGTCAAACCCAAAGCAAGGGTTATCGCCGCAGTTACGCCGAAACGGGGGACGTTCTTCTTGGTGATGAATGAGCCAGTAAACTTGTTACCAATTGCCGAACTTCTGGCCAAGGGTGGCTCTCCAAACGTGCGTTTGGTGAGCGCAAGCAAACTTGAGGTAACTGATGAGTATATCGGAAAGGCGACAGCGGCAATAAATTTCCCAAGTGGTGATTCTGCAATAGCTGCTGCTGAGGGTAGATACCTCTCAGAAGGTGACACTCGTTCCGTGCGTGCTGCATTAATCCTTGACCCCACCCCCCATTTCCCCTAGCGGCGCGCTCATCCGAGGTCGGAGACGGTAATTCACACCGCAAACGACCTCGAACAATAGAGCTGAACATTGCCGGTTCGTCCCGCAGGTCTTGCTCGCTCCTCGCCCCGTCACGGGGACCTCGGGGAACGCAGCCAAGGCCTTTTCTATTGGGCTTGTGTAAACAAGTGCGGCGGCGTCCGTCAGAGTAACCCGGTGACTGGAAGGTCGATTTGGGTGGAGCGTTTCAGCCCTCTCGTCATTCCAGCGAAAGCTGGAAGCTCGCAGCCGCAGGCCTAGGTGCTTGCAGCTCTAGACCCCAGCTTTCGCTGGGGTGACGGACAGGGCCATACACCTCCTCACAAACCGTCTAAAAAGCCGCCAAATTAGGTGAAGGGCAATCCTGTCTTTCCCCGTTCGCCCTGAGCTTGTCGAAGGGTTGGACTTGTCTTTTGTCCATCGCACGAAGTGAAGGACAGTGCTTCGACAAGCTCGGCACGAACGGAGTAAGATAGGGTAATCCAACGCCGCCAACGGTGAAGTGAGAACTTAATGCCTACGATTAACCAGCTGGTCCGCAAGGGCCGCGCTCCGCAGAAGGCCAAGTCTAAGGTCCCTGCCATGGAAGCGAACCCGCAAAAGCGCGGGGTGTGCACGCGCGTCTATACAACGACGCCGAAGAAGCCGAACTCCGCTCTGCGTAAGGTTGCCAAGGTGCGCCTGACCAACAGCCGCGAAGTCATCTCCTACATCCCGGGCGAAGGCCACAACCTGCAGGAGCACTCCGTTGTGCTGATCCGCGGCGGTCGTGTGCGCGACCTTCCCGGTGTGCGTTACCACGTCCTGCGCGGCGTGCTCGATACGCAAGGGGTCAAGGATCGCAAGCAGTCGCGTTCGAAGTATGGGGCGAAGCGGCCTAAGTGACCCATCCGGGGGATGGGTCATCCTGAAAAGCATCGCCGGAAGCGATGCGCAGTTCAGGATCCATCACCTGCGAAGCGGTTGCTGGATTGCAAGCCAGTTTTAGTTTTTGTGGGGTGCGGTCAGCACATCCGTGCTGACCTCGGTGCCAGCCCGTCTCCCCCTCCCAACCACCCGATCATTCCCCATACGGTATCGGGTGGTTGGGAGGGGGAGACGGGCCGGAACCGCCCCAAACTCCAAAGGAGTTATGAAATATGTCACGTCGTCGTCGTCCCGAGAAACGGGTCATTCTGCCCGATCCCAAGTTTGGTGATCAGGTTTTGTCGAAGTTCATGAACAACCTTATGCTGGACGGTAAGAAGGCCGTTGCAGAAGGTATTGTCTATTCAGCGCTTGATGTGGTGGAGGCCAAGGCCAAAGCCGATCCGGTGCAGCTGTTCCATGACGCGCTCAACAATGTGAAGCCGCAGGTCGAAGTTCGCTCGCGCCGTGTCGGTGGTGCCACCTATCAGGTTCCGGTCGAGGTTCGTCCCGAGCGTGCCCAGGCGCTGGCGATCCGCTGGTTGATCTCGGCCGCGCGTGGCCGTCCTGAAACCACCATGAGCGCGCGCCTTTCGGGCGAGCTGATGGATGCGGCCAACAACCGCGGCAATGCGGTGAAGAAGCGCGAAGACACACACCGGATGGCAGACGCCAACCGCGCGTTCTCGCACTATCGCTGGTAATTAGGCGCTGGTAACGGCGCGGCGGTGATTGGACGGCAACCCGCCGCGCTACTCCCGATCAGTCGGGGATAGCGGGGCGGGGCGTCTTCAACCCGTCACACTTGTAACTATATGGGGCGCGATCAAACCGCCCCTTTGAACCCAAGGAATTCAATCATGGCCCGCGAGTATCCGCTGGAGCGTTATCGCAATATCGGCATCATGGCTCACATCGATGCCGGTAAGACCACCACGACAGAGCGCATTCTGTACTACACTGGCAAGTCCTACAAGATCGGCGAAGTGCACGATGGCGCTGCGACGATGGACTGGATGGAGCAGGAGCAGGAGCGCGGGATCACGATCACCTCGGCTGCGACCACGACCTTCTGGACCGCCGAAGATCCGACCAAAGATCCGATGTCTGCACCCGAAGCCCTGCGCGACGGTCAGGAAAAGCACCGCATCAACATCATCGACACCCCCGGCCACGTTGACTTCACGATTGAAGTCGAGCGTTCGCTGCGTGTGCTCGACGGCGCGATTGCTTTGCTCGATGCCAACGCTGGTGTGGAGCCGCAAACTGAGACCGTCTGGCGTCAGGGCAACAATTACAACGTGCCTCGCATGTTCTTTGTCAATAAG
>JBCCOF010000043.1:0-19326 GCA_039025455.1 Pseudomonadota bacterium
CAATCGAAGTCTCCGCGTCCAGATCAATCATCGTGCGCACCGGCTCGCCAAAGCCGCGCGCGCCCGGTAATTTGTCGCAGCCCAGCGTATAGAACCGCCCGTCATTGCCTGCGATCAACAGTTTGTCGGTCGTCTGCGCATTGACGATTTCAAACAGCGCATCGCCCTCTTTATATTTGAATTCCTGAGCGAGATCGACATGGCCCTTCGCCGCGCGGATCCAGCCTTTCTGGCTCAGGATCACTGTCACCGGCTCCTTCTCGATCATCGCGTCCATCGAAAATTCGACCGCCGGGGCCGCTTCCTCGATCCGCGTGCGGCGCGCGCCGATCACGGTGTCCTCGGCGTAATCCTTGCGCAGCGCGCGCAGGTCTTTCTTTAGCCGCGTGCGCTGGCGGGCCGGGCTGTCCAGCAGCTTTTGCAATTCGTCCTGTTCGGCGAGCAGATTGTCCTTCTCGGTGCGAAGCTCCATCTCCTCCAGCTTGCGCAGCGAACGCAACCGCATGTTAAGGATCGCTTCGGTCTGGCGGTCTGTCAGGTTGAACTCCGCCATCATAATCGGCTTTGGCTCGTCCTCGGTCCGGATGATCTGGATCACCCGGTCGAGATTGAGGAAGGCGATGATATAGCCCTCGACCAGCTCCAGCCGCCGCGCAATCGCATCGAGCCGGTGCTGCGTGCGCCGTTGCAAAACCTCGATCTGCGAGCGGACCCAATGTTCGAGCAGCTCTTTCAGCCCCATCACCATCGGCGTGCGGGTGGCGTCGAGCACGTTCATATTGAGGCCGAAACGGGTCTCCATCTCGGTCAGCTTGAAGATGCTCTCTTTGAGCAAGTCGGGATCGACATTGCGGCTGCGCGGGATCAGGACGATGCGGATCGTCTCGTCGCTTTCATCGCGCACATCTTCGAGGATCGGCAGCTTCTTGTCACCAATCGCGGCGGCGATCTGTTCGATCAGCTTGCCCTTTTGCACCTGATACGGAATTTCCGAGATCACCAGCTGCCATTGCCCGCCGCCCAGCCGTTCGATCCCGGCGGCGATGTCCTCGGGCTTGTCGGCCTCGGGCGCATGAAAGACACCGCGCACCCGGAACGAACCGCGCCCCGTGGCATAGGCGTTGGAGATCACCTCGGCGCTGTCGATAATCTGGCCGCCGGTCGCAAAGTCCGGCCCCTTCATCAGCTCCATCAAACGCTCGTGCTCGACATGCGGATTGTCGATCAACTCAAGCGCGGCGTCGATCACTTCGGCGGCGTTGTGGCTGGGAATATTGGTCGCCATGCCAACCGCAATCCCGCTCGCGCCATTGGCCAGCAGATTGGGAAACAGGCCGGGGAACACCACCGGCTCTTCGGTTTCATTGTTATAGGTCGGGACGTAATCGACCGTGCCCTCATCCAGCCCCGCCATCAGCTCGATCGCGGTCTTGGTCAGGCGCGCTTCGGTGTAGCGATAAGCGGCGGCGTTATCGCCATCGATATTGCCGAAATTCCCCTGCCCCTCGACCAGCGGATATCGCATCGCAAAAGGCTGCGCGAGGCGCACCATCGCATCATAGGCCGCGCCATCGCCATGCGGGTGATATTTGGCGAGCACTTCGCCCACAACGGCGGCGGATTTTTTGAAGGCGCTGTCCGGCCCCAGCTTCAGCCCCCGCATCGCCCAGAGCAGCCGCCGGTGAACCGGCTTCAACCCGTCGCGCAGATCAGGCAGCGAGCGCGCGGTGATCGTCGACATCGCATAGACGATGTAGCGCTCCTGCAGCGCGGCATCGAACGGCGCATCAACGATGGCATCGAACGGATCAGAATCGGTGTCTTCGGTTACGTCGGACATTCTTTTCGCTTAGCAACGCAGGCGCGCAGCGGGGAGAGGCGTTTCCACAGGGAATGCGCCGGAATCGTCCGAATTATCACCCCGCCAAACAGAGCGCGCCCGTCAGAGCTTTTTATCGACCACCAACTGGTTGCCGATTTTCGCGCGGTGGCCGGTGTCGAAACCCTTGCTGCCGCAAATGCGCTTTTTGAGCGATACGAAGGTCGTGTATTCGCGCGATTTGTGCCATTTCTTCTTGCCGCAGCGATTAACATTGCTGAGCTCCGCGCCGTTCAGGCTGGTATAAACCATCGATCCTGGAAACAGCTCTGACAGCTTGTCGGCAGAGGGCTTGCGGTAATTGTTTTTGCCAACCGGACTTATGAGCACGCGGGTGAAGGCAATCATCGTTCGGGCCTTGGAATTCCGGGCGAAAGCAACGCCCTCGATGCGTTCTGAGGTGCGTCCATATTGAATCTTCACATCGTAATTCTTGCCATCGCGGCCGGGCCGATTTTTCAGATGCTCATATTTGATGAGCTTGTCGGGCAAGGACTCGATGCTGTCTGGCAAGGGCTGATTCTTGGCGTAAACGGCTACGCCGCACAGCGCTGACAGGCCGAGCGAAGCGGCTGCTACTAAAGCGGTTTTGTGTTTGATGGGTGCAATTGAGGCTCGCATCTCCAGTCTCCTCCCGACTTCCAAACATGGATTTCATACCACAATCGGCGCGGGAGAGACATAGCGGGGGATATGGGTAGCAAAAGCGAGACCCGACGGGCGGCATCTTATCGCCCCCGACTCTCGACCATCTCCTGAACCAGCGCGAACCACGCATCGTCGCGCGCGCGGCTTGCATGGATCGGCTCGAAGGACAGCCGACTATCCGTGCCCAGCATCACCAGATAGCTATATCCGCGTACAAATGAGGGCGCGAGCGGGCAGTGATTGTCGACATTGGTGGTGCCCGCGACACCGCCGGGAGTGCTCACTTGGTTGTGTGCCTTGTGGTTGGCCACGATCTCCTTGTGCCGCCACTCGATATCGAAATAGAATTGCGGCGGGTAATCGTAGGGCGCTTGGCCATAGACCTTGATCGGTCCTTTGGGCCGCCCTTTGACGACCACTCCGGTCGAATTGAGTGTGTAATATCCCTCAAAGCCCGGCCTTGAGGTGTCGGGCACGAATTCTCCGGCAGTGGCCAGCACAATCGTGTGCGACTCTTCGACAATTTTCGACAGCGGCTGGCGCGACCATTCGACATAGCCCGTCTTGCAAGGATTGAGCGATCGCAGCGCATGCACCGGCTCGGTGAGCGCGCATAATGCCAGCAGGCAAGCGATCAGATGTGCCCTCATGCTGCTACCCCTCCTGCTCCGCCTTCAACTCCGCGATATCGGAGCGCAGCGCGCGCAGTTCGGAAATGATCATCTCGCGCTCGTCATGCGCCTCGTCCTCGGTCGCTTCGGCCATCGCGTTGACGATCACACCGATAAACAGGTTGAGCACGATAAAGCTGGTGAGCAGGATAAACGGCACGAAGAACGCCCAGGCATAGGGAAACTCCTCCATCACAGGGCGCACAATGCCCATGCTCCAGCTTTCCAGCGTCATGATCTGGAACAGCGAATAGAGCGATTCACCCAAAGTGCCGAACCATTGCGGAAAGGCCTCGCCAAACAGCTTCGTCGCCATGACCGCGCTGATATAGAACAGCAGCACCAGCATCACGATCACCGTGCCGATGCTCGGGATCGCCTTGAACAGGCCGACGATCACCTTGCGCATGCTCGGCACGACCGAGATCAGCCGGAGCGCCCGCAAAATGCGCAGCGCGCGCAGGACCGAGAATTGCTCGCCCGCGGGGACAAGCGCGGCGGAGACAATCGCGAGATCGAAAATGTTCCACCCGTTGCGGAAGAAACCGAAGCCGTAAGCGAACAGCTTGAGCGCGATTTCGACCACGAAAATGGCAATCGCGATCTGATCGAGCTGCTCAATGAACGGCCCGATGCGCGTCATCACTTCGGGCGAGGTCTCCAGCCCCAGCCCGATCGCGTTGATCACGATAATGGTGATGATGAACCGCTCGAAGAACGTTGATTCCAACCATGCGCGCACACGGCCTCTTAGCGATTGAGGCGGCGCGGCTGTTGTTTCGGAGGTTGTCTCGGCAGGTGTGTCGGCGGTGGCGTCCATTGGCCCTGAATGGGGCGGATCGCGCCGCAGATCAATCACATTCACCCAAAGGCAGTGCCAAACTTGACGCCGACTCGGCCCAATGTGGCGCCTTATTTGGCCCAATTTGCGTAAAATCGGCAGAAAATGGTCCAGGCTCGATAAGCCAAAACCCAATTCAACCCTCTGATTTATGGCGATAATCACAAAGCCTATTGCAATTATGGCGAAATTACGGCGTAATTATGGCAACAACATGGCGAGAAGGAGGCCAAAATGCGGCAAGTGACTATCAGGAACGGCAAGAATGGAATGCGTACCAAGGTTCTCATCGGCATAACGGCATCGTGCCTTGCGCTCGGGGCTTGCAGCGAAAGCGGCGATTACTCCGAAAGCACGGCTTATGAAGAAAGCGATATAGCTGCGAACGAAGCGGCCTCTCCCATGACTGCGACCGCATCGGCGGATGAAACCGCAGTGGAGGTTTCGGACACCGCCGCCGTCCCTGCGCTGGGTGAAATCCCGATTACCATGCCCAAGCTCGCCTACACCTATGACTATCTGTGGAGCATGCCAGCCGCGGAAATCGGCCCGCTGCAACGCCGCCACGCGACCCTTTGCGAACAGCAAGGTCCGGGCGCTTGCCAGATCCTCGGCATGAACAAGTCGGGCGAAGAGGCCGATGAGGTCTCGGGCGTGTTGCAAATGGCGGTCGCGAGCAAACAGGCGCGCGCCTTTGGAGCCCTGCTCGAAGACGAAGCCGAAGATGCGGGCGCAGAGCAGGTCTCTGCCGAGATCACCTCGGATGAATTGTCCAAACAGATTGTCGACACCGAAGCGCGCCTGACCGCGCGCACCGAATTGCGCGACCGGCTGCTCGATGTGCTCAAAACCCGCAAAGGCAGCGTCAAGGAACTGGTCGAGGCCGAACGCAGCGTCGCGCGGGTCAATGAGGAGATCGACCAGGCGAAAAGCTGGCTGAAGGAAATGGAGGGCCGCGTGGCCTATTCGAAAGTCACCGTGCGGTATGAGACCGGCTCCCCGGTCAGCGGCGATTTCCTCGGGCCAGTGCAGGGAGCACTGGGATCGCTCGGGGCGATCTTCGGCTATCTGGTCGCGCTGCTGATCCTTGTCGGAGCGGTCGCGCTGCCAATTGGCGGGATCTACTGGGCCTCGCGCAAGATCGTCGGCAAAGCGCAAGGCGACACCGCCGAGGCTTGATCAGCTGAAGCGGACAGGGAAGGCTGGTCGTTTGGCGGGGGTCAGCGGCCAGCCGGACCTGTTTTTGCACTACATCCGCCGCGCGTCAGTGCTGTCGGCGGGGACGCTTACTTCCAACCCGTCGAGTTCCTCGGCAAGGTCGATCTGGCACGACAAGCGGCTCGTCCGGCGAGCTCCGGCGGCGAAGTCGAGCATATCTTCCTCTTCCTCGCTCGCCTCGGCCAGCTTGTCGAACCATTGCGCGGCGACGATCACATGGCAGGTCGAGCACGCCATCTGCCCTTCGCAGGTCCCCTCCAGCGGCAGCCCCGCCGCCTGACCAACGCGCAGCAGGCTATCGCCGGTCTCGCCGCTCGCTTCCACCGCATTGCCGCGCGGGTCGATAAAGGTGACTTTGATGGCCATCGTGATTGCCCGCGCTATTGGTTGTGCGCCGCAGCATTGATGGTTTCAGCGGCCAGTTCAAGCTCTTCCATGGTCGTGTAGCGGCCGAAGCCGATCCGGATCGAGCTTTTCGCCTCTGCATCGCTCAGCCCGATGGCCTTGAGCACATGGCTGGTCCGCCCAGATCCGCTCGCGCAAGCACTGCCGGCGGAGAACATGATTTTGCGGCAATCCGACATCAGCCGCGCGACATCGAGCCCCTCGCGACGGATGTTGAGATTGCCGTGCCAGCGCGCCTCGGCGCTGCCATTGAGCGTCCAGTCCCCAAACAGGTCGCGCGCGCGGGTCCACAGGGCTTCGATATGCGCGGCATCCTGTTCCATCCGCTCACCCGCCAACTGCGCCGCAGCGCCAAACCCTGCGCACAAGGCAGGCGAGAGCGTGCCCGAGCGAAGCCCTGCCTCCTGCCCGCCGCCCGTCTGGACCTCGCGAAGTGTCACGCCGTCGCGCACCCACAGCGCACCGATACCCTTGGGACCGTGGAGCTTGTGCGCGCTGACCGCGATCATATCGGCGTGGGTGACCTGCATCTTGCCATAGGCCTGCACCGCATCGACCAGAAACAGCGCGCCCGCTTCTTTTGCGCGGCGGTGCCAGTCAATCGCGGGCTGGACGGTGCCGATCTCGTTGTTGACCTGCATCACGGCGATCATGCGGACATCTTCGGGCAGGTCCTGCGCCGGATCACACAGCCCTTCGCTATCGACGCTGAGCACATGGTGCGCGCCCGCGCTCTTCGCGGTATCGCCCACCGCCGAATGCTCAATTGCCGAGACCGCCACGGCTCCTGTGCCGCTGCTTCCACGAATGGCCAAATTGAGCGCTTCGGTCGCCCCGCCGGTGAAGATCACTGTGCCGCCCGGAGGAAACAAAGCCGCGACCCGATCCCGTGCCAGATCAATCGCCGCCGCCGCCTGACGCCCCATGCGGTGCGGACTGTGCGGATTGCCAAAGCCGGTCCCGTCCGGCCCATCAAGCCACCGCAACATCGCATCGCGAGCCTCGGGCGCGAGCGGAGTGGTGGCTTGGTAATCGAGATAGGTCATACAGGTCCAATATCCGTTCGTCCTGAGCTTGTCGAAGGACTGTTTTTCTTCTTTTGAATGCTGTCAAAAAGGAAGTGCAGTGCTTCGACAAGCTCAGCACGAACGGGTTTCTTTTAGCTGAGCGAGCGCCAAGCCTCGGCAAAGCGCTCCAAATCGCCCGGTGTCGTGTTCCAGCCCAAGCTCACCCGGATCGTGCGCGCAGCAACATCATCGGGCACACCAAACGCATCAAGCACGCGGCTCTTCTTGAGCGTGCCCGAAGAACAAGCGCTGCCCGCAGACACCGCAAATCCCATCGCGTCGAGCCTGATCAGAAGCGCTTGGGCGGACATGGTGGGGTGGGTGATCGCCCAAATCGTATCGTCTTGAGAAACGCCATCCGAAGAAGGTCGCTGGAACAGTCCACCCTTTTGCGTGATGGCAAACTCGTTGTCGGTGAGTGCAAATGTAGCCAGTGTGACCCAATCAGCCTGCCCTTGAATCGATATTGTGTTGTAGCCCTCACCGACTGTTTTCTTTGCGATCTTTCTCGCTTCCACCGCTGCTGCAAATCCAAGAGCAGCGGGCAAATTCTCGGTCCCCTGACGATACCCCCGCTCATGTCCGCCGGTCGGTTCAAGCATATTGAAATCGCGAACAAGCAAAGCTCCGATACCGATCGGGCCGCCGAGTTTGTGTGCCGAGACGACCAGCATATCGGGCTTGGGGAGCCAGTATTTGCCAGCTGACTGAACGCAGTCGGAAAGCAAGAGGCCGCCAGCGTTTTGGACTTCCTCAAAGAGCTCCATCACCGGTTGCCGAACGCCGGTTTCGGAGTTCACGTCTTGAATGCAAATGAGCGATTTACCACCCTTCGCCAAGAGGGAAGCAAGTTCGGTGCGGTCCACCAGGCCGTTGTCGCCAAGGCCAACCACCTCCGCATCCGGCGCGGCCCTGAACACCGCGTCGTGCTCCACTGCACTCGCAATCCGGCGGTCCACTTTGGCGCGGTTGAGCGCTATCCACAGCGCCTCACTCGCGCCCGAGGTGAAGATCAACTCCCCTTCCCACCCGAGCGCCGCCTTGATCCGCTCGCGCGCGTCTTCGAGCATTTGCTTGGCCTTGCGCCCCTCGGCGTGGGGAGAGGACGGGTTGGCCCACAACGCAAAGCCCTCCTCCATCGCTGCTTTCGCTTGCGGGCGCAGGGGCGAGGTCGCCGCGTGGTCTAGGTAAATCCGGTCGGTCATAATCGCTTATTGCGAAAGATTCTCAATAATTTGCACTGTGCATCGGGTCTCGTATATAGACGGAGCATTCAAACGCGCCAGCCGGTGCGTCGCGCTATCATTCTGAACACCCCTCTCAAACAAGGTAATTGTATGCCGTCAGTGATCTTTCCCGGCCCAGAGGGTCGTCTCGAAGGCCGTTTTTCTCCGCCCCCGCGCCCGCGTGCGCCTGTGGCGATGATCCTCCATCCTCACCCCGAGGGCGGCGGCACCATGAACGACCGCATCGTTCAGCGGCTCTACAAGACCTTCACCGACCGTGGCTTTGCTACCCTTCGCTTCAACTTTCGCGGTGTGGGCCGGTCTCAGGGGAGCTTTGACAGCGGCATCGGCGAGCTCTCCGATGCAGCGAGTGCGCTCGATTGGGTGCAATCGATCCACCCCGAGGCGCAGACCACATGGGTCGCGGGATATTCCTTCGGCGCGCTGATCGGGATGCAATTGCTGATGCGCCGCCCCGAAGTGCGCGGCTTTATCTCGATCGCTCCGCCCGCGAATATGTATGATTTCAGCTTCCTTGCGCCGTGCCCCGCAAGCGGCATCTTCGTGCAAGGCGCAGCGGACACAGTGGTTCAACCGAACGCGGTGCAGAAGCTGGTCGATAAATTGCGCACGCAAAAGCACATCACGATCCACCACGATGAGATCCCGCGCGCGAACCATTTCTTCGAAAACGAAATCGAAGATATGATGACCTCGGTCGATAATTACCTCGATTTCAGACTGTCGCCGGATTGTCCGATCAAATAGACCAAAAGGCTATTTGATCGTTCTTTAGATTTCCGCGCGCCCATCCGGGCGCGCGTCCTCGGCGCTATTCCTTCCCCCGGAACAAGTCCGGGGTACGGGCGCCTGCGGGCGGTCGCCCTTTGACTGCCGTGACCAAGAACCGAGAACAACCCTGTTGGCGCAAAACCAAACGGTCGCGAAGCGACCGCAAGCGCGACCGCGCGCCCGCAGCGACGCGATCTTTGATCGCATGAGCGAGGAAATCGCACTCGCGGATGCGGGTGTGAAAAACAAAAGACTCCCGCAAACAACCCCCGCCCAAGCAAAATACCAATATTCATGTCCACAAAGAGGGGCCACTCCAGACAAAACAAAATTTCAATTTGAATACCCGTTGCATTGCGCGACTGGTCTCAAAGCGCAACTCGAAACAATTTTGTTATCATTCAGGTCCGTTGTACTATTGCAGTGAAGCATTGCCTTCCGATCCCCTTTCGGCGTGGTTTTGCTTCGATGATGCAATAGTCAAGGAGCCCCGATATGAACTATGTTGCACAAGCCCAAAAACCGCGCCCCGCCGCGATGCTTGGCGCGATTGGAGTGCCAGCCGCTTTTGGCGCGCTTCTGGTCGTTGGCTTGGCGGTGACAGTGGTCATCGAGCCCAAGGAGCCCAACCTCAAGGGCGTGACGTTTACTCCCAAGCCCGTGCCCCCGCCGCCGCCAGAGCCGGACGCCACACAGGCTTCCACACCCGAGCGGACAACAACCACCACCTATATCCCTCCCGAAATCCCGACGCGCTTTAACGACGCACCACCGTCGCAGCGACCAAGCAGCACCCCCAGCAATGGCGACACATTCGCCCCCACCGGTCCGATCAACAGCAATGCGGGCAATGGCACCGATATTGGCGGAGGTTTCGCGCCCGAAGTGCCCGACATCCTGCCAACATTCGATCCGGTTGCGGCCAGCCCCAAGGGAAGCCCGTCACGCTGGGTCACCAACAGCGACTACCGCTCAAGCTGGGTCCGGCGCGAAATGCACGGCAATGCGAGCTTCAGCCTTCAAATCAGCGCATCGGGACGGGTGACCGGATGCACCATTACCGGATCGACCGGCCACACCGCGCTCGACGCAGCAACGTGCAAACTGATTACCAAGCGCGCCCGCTTCGAACCAGCGCGCGACAGCAATGGCGCAAAGGTCGCCGGAACCTATCGCAACACGGTCACCTGGCGTTTGCCTGAGTAACTGACATGGAGAGGCGCGGGTTTAGTCCTGCGCCTTTTCCATCTGATCCACAGGCGCGACGCCGCTCGCATCGGGCAGGGTCCAGATCAGGACGTTCATAATCGCCACGAACGCAAGCACCACCATCAGCAGCGGCTGTTTCAGCTCGCCCGTGCGCCGCCAGAAGAAAAACGCTCCCGCGATCAGCGCAAAGGCAACCAGCATTACAAGCGACAATACGAAATCGGTCACGCGTCTCTCCGGCTCAAAAAGCGTTTCATAGGCTGTTTCATCATGTAAATCCGCTTGTCTGCACCGCGGGAATCGAACATGGTGCGGCTAGTTACACAAGACCACACCACGGAGGGATACAATGGGAATTTTCAGCTCGATCAAAAACGCCATCTGGGGCGATGACGAAGAAGACAAGGCCGCAGAAGCCGCACCAGCAGCAGAAGCGGCAGCCAAGCCAGCGCGCGCGGCGATCAGCGAAGTTGACGTGGTTGCCCGCGTGGGCGCGATCCCGGGCGCAGATGATCTCAACTGGAAGAACTCGATTGTCGATCTCATGAAGCTGCTCGACCTCGATCCCAGCTACGCCAACCGCTCGGAGCTGGCCGGTGAAGTTGGCATTTCGGGCTATGAGGGCTCTGCTGACCAGAACATCGCGCTGCACAAGGCCGTGATGACCAAGCTGGCCGAAGCCGGCGGCATCGTCCCTGACGATCTCAAGGGCTGATTGACTTGAGCGTGCCCAAGGGTAACACCCGCGGGCATGACTGAGACACAGAACAATTTCACACGCCGTCAAGCCCTCGCGGGGCTTGGCGGCGTTTCTGCTTTGGCGCTGGTTCCCGGCTGCGCCACCACGCCAACTGGCGATAGTGCGGTCAGCACGGCCGCTGGCGATGCCAAGCTCAACGACATCGCCTACAAGATGCTCAAGCACGAGCCGGGCCGCGCAACCGGCCTTGGCGTGGACACCGGCGATTACGCGATCTGGCGCGGAGCTTTCGGCACACCGGGCGAAGCGGGGCGACAGGAATACGCCACCACGCTCAAAGAACTGGTCGCCGAAGCGCGCGCCTTTCCCAAAGACGGCCTCACCGCCGATCAACAGGTCGGCTTTGAAGTCGTCGAAAGCGCGTTTTCGAAAGCGCTCGAAGGTATGGCCCTGCCCTATGGCGATGTGGCCGTCGGCAGCTGGCGCAACGCCCCTTATGTCGTGATCCAGAATGTCGGCGGGTATATCGATTACCCGCGCTTCTTCGGATCGACCCAGCCGCTTGCGAGCGACAGCGATGCCGAGTTTTTCCTGCAACGCCTGCAACAAGTACCCGCTCAATTGAACGGCGAACTGGAGCGGATGCAGGCCGCGCGCGCTTTCGGCGTGATCCCGCCCGACTTCCTGCTCGATAAAGCGATCACGCAGATGGAGAGCACGCTCATCTCTGCCGGTAAGGATGAGCTCTATGCGGAAGAAATGAGGGGACGGCTTGCGAAAGCGGGCCTGCCCGAACGCTACGCCACGTTGGCCGAGCAATATGTCAAAGCCCCGATTGCCGTCGCTTTGGAAGGGCAGCTGGCCGAGCTTTACTCACTGCGCAAAGAGGCAAAGTCAGATGCGGGCATGTGGGCACAGCCGCGCGGCGATGAATGGTATGCTTGGTCGACCAGCGCATCGACCACGACCTCGCTGACCCCCGATGAAATCCATGAACAAGGGCTTGAAGAGCTCGCCACCTTGCACGGCCAGATGGACCCGATTCTGAAAGAGATCGGATATACCAAAGGCACCGTGGGTGAACGGATGCAGGCATTATCGGATGATCCGCGCTACAAATTCGCCGCTGGCGATGAGGGCCGCAAAGAGATCTTCGACTTCATTTACAAGCAGGTCGACTGGATCAAGGCGCAGATGCCACGCGCTTTCAACCAGCTGGTCGATCCGCCTTTCGAGGTGCGTCGTATTCCGGTGAACGAGGAACTGGGCGCGCCGGGTGCCTATGGCGGTGCAGGCAGCAAGGATGGCTCGATCCCGGGCCGGTTCTGGATCAATCTGCGCACCACCGAACTGCACCGCAAATACGATCTGCCCGACCTGACATTCCACGAGAGCATTCCGGGCCATGTGTGGGAGGGCGAGTTTTCCAACCGCCTGCCGCTGATCCGGTCGATCCTCGCATTCGGCGCATTTAGCGAAGGCTGGGCGCTTTATGCAGAGCAGCTGGCTGATGAGCTTGGCGCTTATGACGACTTCAAAGTCGGGCGGCTTGGCTATCTCCAAAGTCTTGCTTTCCGCGCCTGCCGTCTGGTGGTCGACACTGGGCTTCACCACAAACGCTGGACCCGCGAAGAAGCGCGCAATTTCTTTGTCGAGCGCAACGGTTCGAAACCCGACGAGGTGGCGAGCGAGGTTGACCGCTATTGCAGCTGGCCGGGGCAGGCATGCTCTTACAAGATCGGCCACAGCGAGATCGTGCGCCAGCGCGAACTGGCCAAGACGCAGCTAGGCGATGCCTATGACTTCAAGGCGTTTAACACGGCTGTCATTCTGGGCGGCAATGCCCCGCTTGATGTGGTTGGCAAGACGGTGGGGCGGTACATTGCAGGAGCGTCGTAGGAGCGCGCGGATAACTCCGTCTGGGCGCAGGGCCAGTGACTAATAGGATACGCGGCGTATGGAAGGTTTTGGTGAAAAGCTCGATACCCTGCAACGGGTCCCGCTAGCCGAAGAGCATCTCGACGAAATTTGCAAGATCGGCGCGGAGAAGACCTACGAAGCCGGTGACATTGTCGCGGAAATTGGCGATCCGATGGACAGCTTTCTCTACGTTGTCGATGGCGAGATCGAGGTCGTAAATCCCTATACCGGCGAGCGGCTCTTGCCGTCCACACTGGGCCCGACGCAGTTTATGGGCGAGATCGGCTTTCTCAACGCCGGCATCCATTACCTCAGAATGCGCGCCGCAGTGCAAACGCGGGTGATCGAGGCCCCGCGCACGCAAATGCTCGATTTGATGAGCCGCATTCCGGAATTGTCGGACCATATCATCAGCGTGTTCGCGGCGCGCCGTCGCAAGCAATTCGAGGTCAGCAACGGCGCGGTCAAGGTGATCGGTGCCGACCGCGATCCCGCAATCCAGACTGTCGAGCGGTTCCTGTCGCGCAACCGCATCCCATTTGTCAGCTACGACATGGACGCCACAGACCGCGAAACCGAGCAGGTCTGTGATCTGAGCGGGCATCAGCCCTCGGTCATTCTGGGTCAGGACCAACCGCTTGCCGACCCCACCCCGCGCAAGGTCGCACAATATCTCAATCTCGATCTCGATATCTGTTCGCAGCGTGTGTTCGACCTGTTGATCGTGGGCGCCGGGCCAGCCGGTGTCGCGGCGGCGGTCTATGCCGGGTCGGAGGGGCTCGATGCGCTGGTGGTCGAGGATATGGCGATCGGCGGTCAGGCGGGCACGTCGAGCCGGATCGAAAACTATATGGGCTTTCCCACCGGGATCAGCGGCACCGACCTGACCTATCGCGGGCAGATTCAGGCGCTCAAATTCGGCACAAGATTTGCGATGCCGCGCCGGGTCGAAGCGCTCGAACGCCTTGCCGACGGCACCTATTGCGCGACGCTAGACAACGATGGCGACGGACCGGACGACAAGATCGCAGCGCGCGCTGTGCTGGTCGGCACAGGCGTCCAATATCGCCGCCTGCCCATCGACCGGCTTCGCGAATTCGAGGGCGCGGGTATCTATTATGCCGCCACCGAGATGGAGGCGCGGTTTTGCCAGAACACCGAGGTGGTCGTTATCGGCGGGGGCAATTCTGCCGGGCAAGCAGCCATGTATCTCTCGCGCACCTCGGCGCATGTTCACTTGCTGGTGCGCTCGGGCAGTCTGGCAGCATCAATGTCGAGCTATCTGTCGAGCAGGCTGGAAGCCGATCCGCGCATCACGATCCATTACAACACCTCAATGACCGAGCTGCACGGCGACACATCTCTGGAAGCGGTCACCCTGAAAGGCCCCGATGGCGAGCGGCGTCAGGATACGCGCGCGGTCTTCATCATGATCGGCGCAGCCCCGAACACCGATTGGTTGTCCGGCCTCGCCCAAACCGATGACAAAGGCTTTGTACTGACGGGTGCGAGCGTCGGACGGGAGACCCCGTTCGAAACCGGCACCGATGGTATCTTTGCGGTCGGCGATGTTCGCTCGGGCTCGGTCAAACGGGTGGCCAGCGCGGTCGGCGAAGGGTCGGTCGTGGTCAGCACGATCTGGACCTATCTCGACGGCTTGAAAACCTCAGCAACGGACTGAATTTCGGGCAAACCAGTCCTAGCCAAGGCTTTGCTTTTGCCTATACTTCCCTCGTTCGGCGCAGTCGCAGGCACCGAAGAAAGGGATACTTGATGTTGGTTCGGTTCATCTCACTTTTCGCAGTCTTCTCCGCCGCTCTGCTGGTCACGTCGCCAGCGCGCGCCGATTGGCACAAGGCGGAGAGCGAGCGGTTTGTTATTTTTTCCGACTCAAGCGAGCGCGATATTCGCGAATTTGCCGAGCGGCTCGAGCGATATCACGTCGCAATGACCAAGGTCAGCACGCTCAATCCGCCCACCCCAAGCCCGTCCAACCGGGTGACGGTTTACGCCGTGGGCAGCCCGCGCACGCTCAAGCGGCTTTATGGAGACAAGAATTCCAGCGTGGGCGGATTCTACATTCCGCGCGCGGCCGGATCGGTCGCGTTCGTTCCCAATGTCAGGGTCCGGGGCCGCGACACCGATGACTCCATGATCGTCCTGCTGCATGAATATGCGCACCACTTTACAATCGCGTCGAGCTCTTTCGCGCTCCCGCGCTGGGTTTCCGAAGGGTCGGCAGAGTTCTTCGCTTCGGTCAAATTCGCCAAGGATGGCGGGCTCGATATCGGGCTGCCGGCCAACCACCGCGCAGGCGATCTCAACTATGCCAAGCAACTCTCGCTCAGGCAGATTCTCGATTATGACAACATTGCCGGCCGCAGCGGGCTGCGTCGGGACGGGTTCTACGGGCAGGCGTGGTTGCTGTACCACTACCTGATGTTCAACGAGCAGCGCCTTCCGCAATATGGCGCTTACATGACCAAGTTCATGCAGGGGATGCCCAGTCTCCAGGCGGCAGAAGAAGCCTTTGGCGATCTCGACCAGCTTCAAAAGGAGTTGAAGGCATATCAACGCCAGTCGCGTATTCCCGCAATCCGGTTGAAGCCCGAAGTGCTGCCAATCGGTGATGTGACGGTCACAAAGCTAACCGATGGCATGGACGCGATGATGGACGTGATCCTGAAATCGCGTCGCGGGGTAAGTCGCGAGGAAGCTCTTGAGCTGCTACCCGATGCACGCAAGGTTGCAGCGAAGTTCCCGAACGATCCCGGCGTTCTCGCGGCTCTGGCCGAGGCTGAATATGATGCAGGGAACGATGCCGAAGCGATTGCGGCAGCTGACAAGGCCATCGCAATCGATCCCTCGCAGAAGAATGCCTATGTTCAAAAGGGCTACGCTCTGTTCCGCATCGCGAGTGCAGCGGAACCGGGCGAGGTTGATGACGCTTACGATGCGGCGATGAAGCCGTTCGAGGCGCTCAACGCCATCGAGAACGATCACCCTCTACCCCTGATGTATTACTTCCGAAGTTTTGTTCAGCGCGGGAAGGCTCCATCAGAGAACGCCCGCGCCGCGCTCGAACGCGCCTCGGTGCTTGCGCCGTTTGACCGGTCATTGCGGTTCAATGTGGCGATGCTGATGATATCCGAAGCGAAGAACTCGCTCGCGCGTCAGATGCTCGCACCTTTGGCAGCCGATCCACACCAAAGGGAGGGCGCTGCTCGTGCAAGGGAATTGATGGCCGTGCTCGAACGGACTCCTGACGGCACGCGGATAGAGCGCCCGGCACCGCCAGCGCCGGTCGCCACGCCTGAGGTCTCCGAAGACGGCGCGGGGGAAGAGTAACACCCTCCCCGCCGCGCCCGCTCCATAGGTCTTTACTTCATCATTCCGGATACGATTGATCCGAGGATGCCGCCCAGCGCGCCGCCGCCTGACTGACCACCGCCCGATTGAGCCGATGAACCGCCGGTTGCCTGCTTGGCCATGTAGCCAGCGACCGCCATAGCGAGGATCGGCAGCATCTTTTTGAGCAGTCCTTCGTCAAGGCCGGTCATCGAAGCGACTTCGCCCGCGACCGAGCGGCTCACATCCTTGCTGCCAAAGATATTGCCGAGAATGTTGTTGCCCGGCGCTGTCGGAGTCGGGCTTCCGCCCAGCACCGCATCGAGCAGACCGCCCCCAAGCCCGCCACCCGAACCGCCGCCGAGAATTGCCCCTGCGAGACCGCCAAGGCCGCCCATCGGATCGGGCGTGCTGTCTCCGCCGGTCGCACTGCGACCAAAGCCGGCCACAAGCGCGGGAAGCAGGGCGCCCGCCGCGGTTTTTGCGGTGCCTTCGTCGATCCCGAGTTCCTTCGCCATCGATGTGATCGCGCCGGTCTGCTGAAGCATTTTTGTAAGGCTCATGCCCTGTCCCTCCCTAAGTTCTTTTTGGATTGCCGATGGGCGCCGCAGGCAGAAGCGGCGCGGCGTCCGTCGGCAATTATTTCTTGCCGAACAGGCCCGATGCCATGTCGGTCAGATCGTTGATCGGGTTGCCGTCGCCGTCGCGGTCGAGCATCGACATAATGCCGCCTTCGCCGCCCATGCCTTTCAGCTTGCCCGCCATATCGCCCAGCGCGCCTTCGCCGCCCATCTGCTCCATGATCGAACCGAGAGCGCCGGTGTCGAGGCCCGACTTCTCAGCAGCGAGTTCGACAGTGTCGCCGTCTTCGTCATGCGACTGACCAAGCGCGGCCAAGCCCTTCTCAACCATCGAGGGATCGATCCCGACCTTTCCAGCCAGATCGGCGATGGTGTCAGGCGAACCGCCGACTTGCTTCAGAATACCGTCAAGAAAGCTCATAATCGTCTCCGTTTTCGAAATGGTCGCTCTGGATTACTCACATATGTGAGTGTTGCGCGCGCAAGTATGACTCACCCGAGGCGCGGTGGCTACATTTCATAATGTAAAACGGCACGAAGTGAAGAACTCCGCGACGGATGATGTTTCTAGGCGGCCACAGCGGCTGAATTCGGAGCAGCCTGGCGAACACCTTCGTCAACATGCGCTTCGAATTCGGCGAAATTGTCGATGAACAATTGCACCAGCTTCTGCGCCGCTGCGTCGTATTCCTCGCCGTTTGTCCAAGTGCTGCGCGGGTCGAGGATCGACTGATCGATCCCTTGCGCGGCGAGGACCGGAACATTGACCGGAACATCGAACCCGAAGTTCTCATCGGTGCGATAAGCGACATTGTCGAGGTCACCGTCTAGCGCCGCGTTGAGCAGCGCGCGGGTGGCCTTGATCGGCATACGATTGCCAACGCCATATTTGCCGCCAGTCCAGCCGGTGTTGAGCAGCCAGCACTGGACCTGACCCTTGGCGATGCGCTCCTTGAGGAGGTTGCCATAGACACTGGGGTGCCGCGGCATGAATGGCGCGCCGAAACAGGTGCTGAAGGTCGCTTCGGGCTCGGTCACGCCGATCTCTGTGCCCGCAACCTTTGCGGTGTAGCCGGATAGGAAGTGATACATAGCCTGATCAGGTGTCAGCCGCGCAATCGGAGGCAGCACGCCGAACGCATCGGCGGTGAGCATCACGACGTTCGAGGGAACCGGACCCAGATTGTGCTCCGACGTGTTCGGAATGAAATCAATCGGATAGGCCCCGCGGGTGTTCTCCGCGAGCGAATTGTCATCCAGATCAAGCTCGCGCGTTGCCTGATCCATAACGACATTTTCAAGCACGGTGCCAAACCTTTTGGTCGTGGCGTAAATCTCCGGCTCGGCCTCTTCCTTGAGGTTGATCATCTTGGCATAACAGCCGCCTTCAAAATTGAAGACCGCCGTGTCGGACCAGCCATGTTCGTCATCGCCGATCAGAGTGCGCGATGCATCGGCGCTGAGCGTGGTTTTGCCGGTGCCCGAAAGGCCGAAGAACACCGCAGTCTTGTTGTCGGGGCCGACGTTGGCCGAGCAATGCATAGGCATGACGCCGTCAGCCGGCAGCAAATAATTGAGAATGCCAAACACGCTTTTCTTCATCTCGCCGGCATATTGGGTGCCGCCAATCAGGATCAGCTTCTCGGTGAGATTGACCGCGACCACTGTTTCACTGCGACAGCCGTGACGCTCGGGATCGGCGCGGAAGCTCGGCAGGTCGATGATGGTGTATTCGGGCGCGAAATCGGCCAGTTCGTCAACAGTCGGGCGCACCAGCATGGTGCGGATAAACAGGTTGTGCCACGCGAGCTCGTTAATGACGCGCACATTGACGCGGTGCTCCGGCTGCGATCCGCCGAACAGATCGGCGACATAGAGCGTTTCTTTTTCGCCGAGCGCAGCAAGGAAGTCCTCTTTGAGCGCAGCGAAATGTTCGGGCGCCATGCCTTTGTTGACCTTGCCCCACCATACTGTGTCTTCGGTGGTTTCGTCGCGCACGATAAACTTGTCGTTCGCGCTGCGCCCAGTGTGCTTGCCCGTCTCGACAACCAGCGCGCCATGCTTCGACAAAGCGCCTTCTTGCGCCGCTAGCGATGCCTCAACCAGTGCCGGAGTGCCAAGGTTGGACCGAATCTCGGCCTGGGTCTCAATACCCTGTGAAGCGAGCGAATGGGCAAGGGGGGTCAACGTCAAATCTCCTGAACCGTACGGCAAATGGCTGCGCATGGGACATGGGCCAGAAGTGGCTGCACCGCGCCTGCACCGCATACGTATGCATGCATGGGCAGAATCGGGGGTTCTTTCGGCTCGATCCCAGTTGCTTGGCGCATAAAGGCATGGTCTGCGCGCGTCAAACGAGTCGGTGAGGAAACATCGGCAAGAGTCGCGATTGCGGTGTCGCTCAAGCGCGCGTTGTCTCGCCTGCTCTATCCCGCTAGGCATAGTCAATGAGGATCGAGGAGCGAGCATGACCGAGAGCATGGATGCCGAAAAGACGGGGGACACACCTGAGCAAAGTGCCAATAAAGGCGCGGATCAGGGCGACTCGGTTGTAATCGCACTGGTCGATGATGATCGCAATATCCTCACCACCGTTTCCATCGCGCTTCAGGCGGAGGGCTTTGTCACTAGGCTCTATTCCGATGGCGAAACCGCTTTGAAGGCCTTGATCGAGAACCCGCCCGACCTTGCCGTGTTCGACATGAAGATGCCCAAGATGGACGGGATGGAATTGCTGCGCAGGGTGCGCGAGCACGCTCCGCTTCCGGTGATTTTCCTGACCAGCAAGGATGACGAAGCGGACGAAGAAGCGGGCCTTGAG
>JBCCOF010000044.1:0-19106 GCA_039025455.1 Pseudomonadota bacterium
ACCGGGCCTGAAACCACCGAGATCCTCGATCCCGATGAGACGGTTACCGTGTTCGTGATTGTCACCGTTCCCGATGGCGTAACCGACGATCAGGAAAGCGATGTCGAACTGACCGCCAACGCCGTCACTGGCACCGGCGCACCCGGGACCAGCTTTGACGGGCAAGGCGAAGGCGGCGGCGACGCGATCGTCGGCACCACTGGCGCGTCGGCCAGCGCTCTGGGCGAACTGGTTGTCGGCATCACTTCGGTCGATCTCGTTAAATCCGCCACCATTGTCGATCCGTTTGGAGGCACCAGCGCGGTTCCCGGGTCGGTCGTCACCTTCACCATTATCGCGAATGTCGCAGGCAGCGGATCGGTCGACGGTCTGATCATCACCGACGCCATCCCTGATGGCACGACCTACTCCGCGGGCACACTCGCGCTGGAGGGCAACGCACTGACCGATGCCTCCGGCGATGATGCCGGCGAAGCATCGGATTCAGCCGGGATCACGGTCGATCTCGGCACCGTCGCTGGCGGCACCAGCCAATCCGTAACCTTCGAAGTCACCATCGATTGATTGAACCGAAACGCAAACCACGAGGAAGTAATATCATGAAACTTTTCAACAAAGTAGCTGCAGCTGTCGCTCTTGCAACGCTTCCGGTTCTGCCGCTGGCAGCACAGGCTAAGCAAGTCAGCCTCGACGGCAGTGTCAAGGCCGTGAAGGTCGTCACTGATGCCGCAGGCAAAGAGACCACCAAGCTGGTCGAGCCGACCCAGATCACGCCGGGCGATCGCCTGATCTTTGGCACCGACTACTCGAACAACGGCGCAGAGCCCGCCACCAATTTCACCGTCACCAACGCGGTGCCATCGGCTGTGCGCGTTGCGCCTGATGCCGATCCGGCGCTGATCGTATCGGTCGATAGCGGCAAGACCTGGGGCGAAATCGCCTCGCTGACGGTCGTATCGCAAGACGGTTCCACCCGCGCAGCCACGCACGGTGATGTGACGCATGTCCGTTGGACATTCGAAACCATCGCACCGGGCGCATCGGGCCGCGTCGAATATCCAGCCATCATCCGCTGAGAGGCGGACGGTAACCGCCAAGTCTCGCGGGCGGTTTTATTGACGCGGGGCACACGCAGAGGACCACTAACATGAGACGTACCAAGCAGTTGCTGGGTACGGTGAGCGCAGCTGCGCTTATCGTAATGTCCAGTGCTCCTGCCATGGCGGAAGGTATCCGCGCTGGCACGGACATAACCAACACCGTGACGGTCACCTATGAAGTTGGTGACGTTGTCCAAACCCCTGAAACGGACACCGATGTGTTCGCGGTTGACCGCCGCGTAAACGTCACCGTTTCGGCTGTGGATTCGCCTAAGACGGTGAACCCGGGTGAGGAAAACGCTTACCTTACTTTTGATGTGACGAACCTGTCGAACGATGTCATCGACCTCGATCTGGATGCTGTTCTTACGAGCGGCACGCAGGCCGATATCAATGGCAACAGCGCGACATTCACGATCTATGAAGACACCAACAATGACGGCGTCTTCGACATCAACGACGACAACGTCATCACCTTCCTCGACGAAGTTGAGGCCGATGCCGTTGAGCGTGTGTTTGTTGTGTCGGACATCGAGCTTACCGCATCCAACCTCGACGAATTCGACGTCACTCTGACGGCGGATGCTCATGAGGCTGATACCGGTGCAGACGGTGACGGCAATGACGACAACACTCTTGGCGCTGAATTGACCGAAAGCTCGGGCGATTCCACCGATCAGGATGTCGTCGACACTGTCCTTGCGGACGGTGCAGGCGCAACCGACAACGCAAACGAAGGCGATTTCTCGGCTGAAGGCACTTTCGTGGTGTCTGCTGCTGAAGTTGAAGTCACCAAGTCGAGCTCGGTTGTCAGCGATCCGGTGAACCTCACCAACAACCCGAAAGCGATTCCGGGTGCGGTGATCAAATACTGTATCGCAGTCGTGAACCCGACCGGCGGCGCACTCGCAACCGATATCAGCGTGGTCGACAGTCTGCCTGACGACGTTGTGTTTGTTCCGGGCAGCATCCGTCTGGATGCGACGGTCAGCGTGACTTCGGGCACGCCGGACTCGGCAACTTGCACGGGTGGCAATCCTGAGACGGTGGTCGATTCAGGCTTCACCGATAACTCGGGGAATGCCAACCAGAGTGTTGTTCAGGGTGAACTGAGCGACATTGCGGGTGGCGGTTCGGCTGGTCTCAGCTTTGAAGTGACCATCCCGGCTGTCGTTTCCGGCACGCCGACACCGTAAGTCTATCAAAGTAGACTAGACTTTGCGTGTTCCCCCCTCTCTGAGGCGCGTGGCAGCGGCACTTTCATTAGTGCTGCTGCCATTTGGCGTGCCTGGAGAGGGGGTTCATGCGCAAGACAATGCTGATCCTTCGGAGCAGCAAACTATAAGAACGATAACCAATATCGCAGAAGCCAGATGGCAGTTTCAGGGAAACTCGGCGGCAAGTAAATCAAACCCGGTGACCTTTGATGTCACCCTCCCGCCTCCTGAAATCCGTGCCTTTCGTCCGCAGCCTGCGGGCAATATCGAACTCAACTTTCGCGCGCCGCAATGCACCGCAACGGGGCAGGGCGCGTCAGATATCGTCGCCAGCACACCTGTTGCGACCCAGACCAGCAATGCGGGCGATCCGTTGAGCTTTATGGTTGAACAGACCAGTCAGGTTCGCGTGGGTCAGACTTTGCTTTTTGAAGTCACCGCGCTGGCCGCAAACACCGATCCCAATGAAGTGGATCAGCTCGAAGTCGTGATCACCACGTCAACCGGTGACCGCGAAGTCGAGACCATTTTTGAAACCGGCCCCAACACCGGCGTCTTTGTCGGCCAGATCGACACAGTTCGCATGCCGCCCGCCGCGGTTCAGAACGACTGCGTGCTAAGCATCGTGGATGGTGCGTCTATTGCCGTGGCCGCTTCGCTCCCTGGCGACACCGAAGTGCTTGTCCAGACCGATGTTGACGTGCTCGCCGATCCGTTTGGCGTCGTGTTTGACAGCGAGACGGGTGAGCCGGTGAAAGGCGCGACCGGCACTCTGATCGACGTCGCCACCGGGCAGCCCGCCGCCGGGTTTGCCGAAGATGGCGTGACCCCGTGGCCGTCCACGGTCATTTCCGGCGCACGGATCACCGACGGGTCGGGCCGGGTGACCACTCTGGGGGCGGGGGAATTCTGGTTCCCGCTGACCTTCCTTGGCACCTATCGCCTTCAGATTGATCCGCCGGACCCTTACACCGCGCCTTCGGTCGTGACGCCTGCCAATCTTGCGCAGCTTACGCGTCCCGATGGCCGTGCCTTCGTTATTGAGGATGGTTCCTATGGTGGCTCGTTCACTCTGGTCGATCCAACGCCGGTCCAGATCGACATTCCGCTCGACCGTCCAAGCGCCGAGCTGGGCCTGAGCAAGACCGCGTCGCGTGATCGCGTCGTGCCCGGCGATGTCGTGTTCTACACTGTGACTGTGACCAATGGCGACCGTTCGCGGGCCAAGCGCGACGTTACGCTGACCGATGTTCCCGCCAGCGCGCTGCGCATCCGCCCCGGCACCATCCGCGTGAACGGCGAGCAAGCCGCCGACGCGGTGACATTCGCTCCCGATGGCAGCTCGCTCAGCATCGATCTGGGCGACATTGCCGGCGGTGGGCGCGCTCGCATCACCTATGCCGCATCGGTGCGCCCCGATGCCGCGCCGGGCGAAGCCGTCAACGAAGCACAGATCACCGACTCGCTTGGCCGCATCACTCGCGCCAACGCTGTGGTCGATATCGAGCGCGAGACCATCGCCGACCGCCTGACAATCATCGGCCGCATCACCGCTGGCCCGTGTTCGATCGACGATCCGCGTATCGGCATTCCGGGCGTTCGCGTCATGCTGCAAGACGGCAGCTACGCGATCACCGATGCCGATGGCCGCTATCACTTCGAAGGCGTCGTGCCGGGCACGCATGTTGTTCAGGCCTCGCGCATGACCCTGCCCGAAGGCGCCGAGTTTGTGGATTGCCACCGCTCGACCCGCAATGCCGGAAGCGACAATTCGCGCTTTGTCATCGGCATGGGCGGACAGCTGGTGGTCGCCGATTTCCACGCGATTGTTCCCGAAGGCTGGATGAGCGAAGCCGTTCCCAACGCCGAAACGCGCCCTGACGGTGCGGGTGCCCGCGCGGTCAATGCGATTGCGACCGGCGAAGAAATCCTGATCGGCACCGCCGAGGATATTGCCGAAGGACGCGTTGCACCGACTGATGCCGAGACGCTCAAAGCCTCCGGCGTTCGCGCAAGCACCGCCGAAGCCGCTGCGCCCAAAGCTGCAAAAGGACTGGAAGCCGCATCGGGCACCGATTGGCTGGCCATGGGTCCGGGCGAGACGACATTCCTCGCGCCAAGCGTCGATGCCAACCCGCGCGCGCCCGCCGTCAAAGTCGCGATCCGCCACGTAAAGGGCCAGAAAATCGCGCTGCGCGTCAATGGCGAGCCGGTCGATCCCCTGACCTTCGACGGCACCGCCGAAGCAACCGATGGCAATTACGCGGTCAGCCTGTGGCGCGGTGTACCGTTGCTCACCGAGACCACTTTGCTCGAAGCCGATATTCTCAACTCGTTTGGCGGGGTGAACGGCACGATCTCGCGCGAAGTTCACTTCACCACGACGCCGGTGAAGGTCGAATTGGTGCCCGAGCTTTCGAACCTCGTCGCCGATGGCCGCACCCGTCCGGTGGTCGCGATCCGCGTGCTCGACCGCAACAACCGGCCCCTGCGCGAAGGGATCGCCGGAGAATTCCGCCTCAACGCGCCCTATGAAAGCGCCGAGCAGCTTGACCGGCAACAACTCAACCAGCTCACCGGCCTCAATCCGAGCGCGGCGCGCTGGGTTGTCGAAGGCGAAGACGGCATTGCTCTGATTGAACTCGCGCCAACCATGGTCAGCGGCTCGCTGCAACTCGACTTCACTTTCGATGATGGCGAAGTGCAGCGCCAGCAAGAGCTCGAGGCGTGGATCGAGCCGGGCGACATCGAATGGACCATTGTGGGCCTCGCTGAAGGCACCATCGGCGCGCGTTCGGTCGCCGACAATATGGAGCGCGCGGGCCGCTTCGACAGCGATCTGGGCGATGATGCGCGCGTCGCATTCTATGCAAAGGGCCGCGTGCTGGGCAAATATCTGCTCACGCTCGCCTATGACAGCGCCAAGCAACGCGAAGACCAGCGCGTTTTGGGCGCCATCGACCCGCAGGCCTATTACACCGTATTTGCCGACGGCTCATCGCGCCGCTTCGACGCCGCGAGCCGCGAAAAGCTCTATGTCCGCATCGAAACCGCGACCTTCTATGCGCTCTATGGCGATTTCGTCACCTCGTTCAACCAGACCCAATTGGCGCGCTACAACCGCACGGCAACCGGCGTTAAGGGCGAAGCGCGCATTGGCCAGTTCAAGGCGCAGGGCTTTGCCGCCGAAATCTCCAGCCGCTTGCGCCGCGAAGAGATCCAGGGGCAGGGCATCTCCGGCCCTTACAGCCTCGCGAGCCGCAGCATTCTTGCAAACAGCGAGCAGGTCACCCTGCAAACCCGCGACCGTTTCCGTTCCGAGCTGATCGTTTCCGAGCAGGTTCTGACCCGCTTTATCGACTACGATATCGACTTGCTGTCGGGCACCATCACCTTTGCCCAGCCGGTTCTGAGCCGTGACGAGAACCTGAACCCGCAATTCATCGTGATCGAATACGAAACCGATGGTTTTGGCGAAGCGCAGCTGAATGCTGGCGCGCGTGTCGACTGGACCAGCGGCGATGGCGCGATCCGCATCGGCGCGACCGCGATCACCGACAAGGGCGATCAGGAACGCACCGACATTGCCGCCGTCGATCTGCGCGCCCGTATCGCCGAGACCACCGAAATTCGCGCCGAATATGGCGTCAGCCGCAGCGAAGGCGAGACCGCGACCGGTTGGCTCGTCGAGGCGCAGCACCAGACCGGCAAGCTCGACATCCTCGCCTATGCGCGCCAGCTCGACGCCGATTACGGCATTGGCCAGCAAGGCGTCGCCGAAGTGGGCCGTCGCAAGATTGGCGTCGATGGCCGCGTCCTGCTCTCCGACACGCTCAGCGTGCTGGGCAGCGTTTGGCAGGATGACAGCCTGACCGACGACAGCCGTCGCCGCGCAGCGCAGGCTCAACTGCAATTGACCCGTCAGAACACCGATCTGCGCCTCGGCCTCACGCATTTCAACGACCGCCTCGCGGACAATTCGACCAACACTTCGACTGTTATCGATGCAGGTGTGACGCAGCGTCTGTTCAGCAACGCGCTGCAAGTCAGCGCTGCGACCTCGATCCCGCTTGGCACCGCCGAAAGCGTTGACCTTGCCGCGCGTCATCGCCTCGGCCTGCGCTATTCGATCACCGACAATATCCGCGTGCTCGGCACTTACGAGATCGCCGATGGCGAGAATATCGACGCACGCCAGCTGCGCGCCGGGTTTGAAGTAACCCCGTGGCAGGGCGGACAGGTGGTCGCCACTTTGGGTCAGGAAAGCATCGGCGAGTTCGGCAATCGCTCATTCGCAGCGTTTGGCCTGGCGCAGACAGTTCAGGTGACACCGACCCTCACACTCGATGCGACGCTTGATGGCAGCCGCACTCTGGGCGGCACGCCCGATGTTTCCGACGTTGTGAACCCGCAGCAGCCCATCGCCACAGGCGGTCAGATCAACAGCCAAGTCGGCGGCGGCACTTTGTTCGAGGATTTCACAGCGGTCACTTTGGGCGCTGCATGGCGCAAGGATCGCTGGAGCCTTACCGCGCGCGGCGAATATCGCGACGGTGAAGAGGCCAACCGCACTGGCGCGACCTTTGGCGCTATCCGTCAATTGGGTGAGGGCAGCCTGATCGGTTCCGGCGCAACCTGGACGCGCGCCGAAACCAACAATGGAGCCGTCACCGAAATCTTCGATGCCAGCCTCGCCTTCGCGCATCGCCCGGACCATTCCGAAGTCGCGATGCTGGGGCGGCTCGAATACCGCAGCGACGCAATCCGCAATGGCGTTGCCGGTGAAGCGGGCGCAGCGGGCCGCACCGCACTAATCGTCGATGGCTCGGCCACCTCGCGGCGTCTGGTCGGCAGCTGGTCAACCAATTGGAGCCCGCGCGGCTGGGACGAGGACGATTACGGCGTCGATCAACAGACGCGCCGCGATGAATACACCTTGTTCCTTGGCGCACGCTACAATTTCGACCAGTTCGAAGGCACCGAGTTTTCGGGCACCACCATCCTCGCGGGCGCTGATGCGCGGCTTGGACTCACCGACCGTTTCGAAATCGGTGCGAGCGGAACCGTGCGTCACAATCTCGAAGATGACGTGACCAGCTTCGCCTATGGCCCGACCATCGGGTTCGTCCCTGTCGACGGCGTTCTGTTCACGATCGGCTACAATTTCGAGGGCTTTCGCGACGGCGACTTTGCAGAGGCGCGCAACACCGACGAAGGCATCTTCGCTGCAGTCCGGATGAAGTTTGACACCGACACATTCCGTTTCCTCGGCCTGGGAGGCCGTCAATGATCGAGGCATCCGTTGCCCGGATCGGGGCAGTATCGGTTTTCCTTTTGCGGTTGGTTCTGATTGCAATCGCTGCGGCGTTTGCGCAGCCGTCCTTCGCGCAGACCACTACAAACTATAGCAATTCGACCAATGGCGCGATCAACGGCAGCACCACTTGTGGTGCCCCTCTGGTGCGCACCTTCGTTGTTGGAGACAGCTTCACGGTCGGCGATGTCAATCTCGGTTTCTTCGCCACGCATACATGGCGCGGGGATATCCGCCTGACACTGGAAGCGCCCGATGGAACGCGGGTTCAGCTGGTCAATGGCGATGCGAACAGCACCAGCGGCGACAATCTGAACGTGCTGCTTGATGATAGCGCGGGGACCACTGTAAACAGCACCAACCCCACCGGCGCGCATTCAACCGCCAACCCCCCGCCGTTCGAAAACACCTTCAGCCCCAATTCGGCGCTGTCTGCTTTCTCGGGAGTGTCGAGCGCGGGGACCTGGCGTTTGGAAATCTGCGACATCTTCCCCAGCGCCGATGTCGGGACGTTCCAATTGGCGCAGCTGCAGCTGACCTCGCTGCCGACCAACACCGCCGACCTGTCGCTGACCAAAACGGTCAGCAATGCGACGCCCACCTCGGGCAGCGCGATCAGCTACACGCTTCAAGTCACCAACGCAGGGCCGACGGCGGCGACCGGGGTTCAAGTGCTCGATCAACTGCCGACCGGCTTCGATTTCAGCTCCGCGAGCGGGGCGGGGAGCTACAGCGCGGCGACGGGGATATGGACGCTGCCCACGATCCCCTCGGGCCAGACCCGTACCTTGACCATCAATGGCGTGGTGACAGCGCCGAATGGCACAACAATCACCAACTTTGCCGAAATCTCGGCTTCGGACAATTTCGACGCAGATTCCACGCCCGGGAATAGCAGTTTGACCGAAGATGATGATGCCTCGGCGAGCTTCACGGTTCAGGGCACGCGGACGGCGGGCATCCCACCCGTCCTGTCGTGCCCTGCGGGTACGAATATCTTCGATTGGGACACGCGCAGCTGGGCCGCAGGATCGCTCAACAACACATTCAACGTGCCCTCCTTCGGCGATGTCAATTTCGCAATTTCGAGCGACGGTGTTTTTGTCGATGATCCGGGATTTGACGGCCAATCGCCCACATTGACCGACGCCAATAGCGGCGGGTTGGGTGGCAATCAGGTTGCGCTTCACCAATTCCTCGACTTTGCCAACCGCCAGCAGACTGCAACGACCGTGATCACGCTGCCCAATGGCATTGCTGGCGCGCAATTCATTCTGTTCGATGTCGACTTCGCGGCCAACGACTTTGCCGACAAGGTCACGGTAACAGGGTCTTACAAGGGCGCCACCGTCATTCCGACGCTGACCAACGGGACCGCAAACTATGTCGTCGGGAACACCGCGATTGGCGATCAGGGGTCGGGCGGCACATCGGGCAACGCCAATGTCGTGGTGACATTCGCAAGCGCGATTGACTCGATCACGATCGTCTATGGCAACGCCGACACCGCACCGGTCGTGCCAGACGGGCAGGCGATTGCGATCCACGATCTAACCTTCTGCGCGCCCGATACCGAAGTCACCGTCACCAAGGTCAGCAGCGTGGTGTTCGATCCGGTCAATCTTGGCGATAATCCGAAGCGAATTCCTGGTGCGACCATCGAATATGTCATCTCGGTCACCAATGCGGGCATCTCGGATGTCGATGCCGAAACACTGCTCGTGACCGATATCGGGCCGCCGGAAGGCAAATTGTGCCTGATAAACCAGGCGGGCGGACCGATCACATTTGACGATCCCGATGACGACTCGGAAGTGGACTTGATTTTCAGCGGTCTGGGTGCGTTAGGCGATGACGTGGAGTTTTCAGAGGATAACGGCAGCACGTGGGATTACGAGCCCGATACCATCAATGACAATGATGGATGCGACGCCGACGTCACCCATTTCCGCGTGAGGCCCACCGGCCCCTTTGCCGCGCAGAGCGAATTCGCCTTGCGGGTCCGCTACATCATTCTCGAATAAACTCGCAAAGAACGGTCCCAAGACGGCAGCGGGTTTGCTAGGCTAAGCCCATGACAGATTGGATAGCAACCGCGCGCGACGCGACCAAGGCCGCCCGGCAATTCTCTCAGAGCGCCCGAGTGGTGATCGCGGGACGTGTGTCTTCGGGTGGTCGGATTGATCCCGACCTGCTTACGCGCGAGCAGCATGCAGTGCACGGCTTTGCTTGGATCGAGGCCACAATTGCAGCGCTTGAAGCCACCGCAGACTGGGCGACGCGCGCCCGGGCGAACGGGCAGTTCGGGGCAGTCGAGGAATTGACGCTGCGGATCGGGTTTGGCGAATATTGCGCGCAGCTTTTCCATGGGGTGCCGATGAGCGCAAGCGAGGTCGTGCGGCCGGCGGCTCTGGGGGTAGGGGACGCGGCAGCGGCGCTGGCCAATGATCCGGCGGTTGCGACCTTCCTGAGCGATGGAAACACGCCCGAAACCCGCGCGCAGCTTGCGGCGATGCTGGGCGAGGGGGCGCGGCCTTGCGAGAGCCTTGGCGATGACACGCTCGACATGGTGCGCGAGCAATTCCGCAGCTTCACCGCAGACCAGATCACGCCCCACGCGCATGAATGGCACCTCGCCGACGCGCTGATCCCCGATGAAACGATTGCGACCATGGCGCAGCTTGGCGTGTTCGGGGTGTGCATTGACGAGAAGTATGGCGGGATGGGGCTGGGCAAGCTGGCGATGTCGGTTGTGTCCGAAGAGCTGTCGCGCGGCTGGATTTGTGCCGGGTCCTTGGGCACGCGCTCGGAGATTGCGGGCGAATTGATCGGGGAGAACGGGACGGACGCGCAAAAGGCGAAGTTCCTGCCGCGCATCGCCGACGGTTCGATCCGGCCCACGGCGGTCTTTACCGAGCCCGACACCGGCTCCGACCTCGCTTCGGTGCGCACACGCGGGCGCAGAACGGACGGTGGCTGGCGGGTCGACGGCGCAAAGACATGGATCACCCACGGCGCGCGCGCCGATCTGATGACGCTGTTGGTGCGCACCGATATGGAGGCTCACGGCTATCGCGGCCTTTCGATGTTGCTCGCCGAAAAGACGCGCGGGACCGACGCCGAGCCGTTCCCCGACCAAGGGATCGACGGCAGCGAGATCGAAGTGCTCGGCTATCGCGGCATGAAGGAATACGCGCTCGGCTTTGACGGCTTTACCGTGCCCGAAGAGGCGCTGTTGGGCGGGGCCGAGGGGCAGGGCTTCAAGCAATTGATGCGCACATTTGAAGGCGCGCGCATTCAGACCGCCGCGCGCGCCATTGGCGTCGCGTGGAACGCCTTTGACCTCGCGCTCGATTACGCTCGGGGGCGCAAGCAATTTGGGGACCCACTGACGGCGTTCCCGCGCGTGGCCGATAAGCTCGCTTTGATGGCGGTCGAGATCGTGATGAGCCGTGAATTGACCTATTTCGCTGCGCGGCAGAAAGATCGCGGGGCGCGCTGCGATATCGAAGCGGGTATGGCCAAACTGCTCGGTGCACGAACAGCTTGGAGCGCGGCGGACAATGCGGTTCAGATCCATGGCGGCAATGGCTATGCGCTCGAATATCCGATCAGCCGGGTGCTGTGCGATGCGAGAATTCTCAATATCTTCGAAGGCGCAGCGGAGATTCAGGCGCAAGTGATCGGGCGCGGATTGCTGGCTGAGCAAGCCAAGGCTGCGGCGGCGTGACGGCGGAAGGGCAGGTGAGCCTGCCAACGCCGCCATCTTTGGAAAGCTTGCTGCAAGAGGGGCCTGTTGCTCTGTTCCTCGATTTTGACGGGACTTTGGTTGAGCTGGCTCCGGGGCCGGATCAAATCGAGCCAATCGCGGATCTGAATGCCAAACTCGTCCAAATGGCCGAACGGCTGGGCGGTCGCTGCGCCATCGTCAGCGGGCGCGCGATTGCAGACATCGAGAGCCATATTGGCGAAATCTCGCTCGCTGCCGCCGGCTCGCATGGCTCTGATGTGCGCAGTGCCGATGGCAGAGCGCTGGGAGAAGCGCCGACCGGCTTGCCCGCAGCGCTGGAAGCAGAATTGCGCTCTTACGCCAGCGAAAACGCCATCGACTACGAAGCCAAGCCCCATGGCGGCGCGCTGCATTACCGCTCCAATCCGCAAGCGGGCGAAGCGGCGCAGGCCTTCGCCCAAGACCTCGCCGCGCGGCACGGATGGAGCGCGCAAAGCGGCAAATGCGTGGTCGAATTGGTCGCGGGAAAGGCCGACAAGGGCACAGCGGTCCGCGCTCTGATGCAGGAAGAGCCCTTCGCCGGAGCGCGCCCGATCTTTATCGGAGACGACCTGACCGATGAGAAGGGCTTTGCCGCCTGCAACGAAGCGGGCGGGGCGGGTATCCTTGTCGGAACGCGCGAGCCGACATGCGCGCAATATCAATTGCCTAATGTTGCTTCCGTCCATCAATGGCTGGGGTTATGACGAGGGCCATGAATCAAGAGCAGGGCGCGCCCAATCTCGAACTGTGGCCCATCGGCAATTGCCAGGTGTCGGGCCTTATCGACAAGAGCGGCGCATTGGTGTGGGGCTGTGTGCCGCGTGTTGACGGCGATCCTGTGTTTTCTGCGCTTCTCAATGGTGACCAGAGCGATGCGGGGGTCTGGCGATTTGAGCTGGAAGGCCAAACTGTCGCGCATCAGGAATATATCCGCAACACGCCGATCCTGCTGACACGGCTCGAAGCCGAAGATGGCAGCGCGGTTGAAATCCTCGATTTCTGCCCACGATACGAACGCTCGGGCCGGATGTATCGCCCGGTCGCCTATGCGCGTATCGTTCGACCGGTCGCGGGCAATCCGCGCATCAAAGTCGTGCTCGCGCCGACCAAGAATTACGGCGCGGCGCTGGCGGAAACGACCAATGGCACCAACCACATCCGCTATCTGACCGGCGCGCAGGCGCTGCGGCTCTCCACCGATGCGCCGGTTGGCTACATCATGGAGGGGCGGACCTTCCGGATCGAGAACGACACGCATTTCTTCCTTGGCCCCGACGAACCCTATGTCGGGAACCTGCGCGAGACGATCCGCTCGATGGAGCAGGCGACGCGCAAATATTGGCAGAACTGGGTGCGGATGCTGGCGATCCCGCTGGAGTGGCAGGAAGAGGTCATCCGCTGCGCGATCACGCTCAAACTGTGCCAGCACGAAGAGACCGGCGCGATTGTCGCGGCGCTCACCACCTCGATCCCCGAAGCCGCGCATTCGGAGCGCAACTGGGATTACCGCTACTGCTGGATCCGCGATTCATACTACACGATACAGGCGCTCAACCGCTTGGGCGCGCTTGATGTGATGGAGAAATATCTCGGTTACCTGCGCAACATCGTGGACGGCGCGCGCGTGGGGCAAATTCAGCCGCTCTATTCGGTGATGGGCGAAAGCGAGCTCGATGAAACCACTGCCAGCTATCTCGCGGGCTATCGCGGGATGGGGCCGGTGCGGCGCGGCAATGCGGCCTACAAGCAGATACAGCACGATTGCTATGGTCAGATCGTGTTGCCGAGCGTGCAGGGCTTTTTCGACAGACGCCTGCTGCGCATGGCCGACGAGCACGATTTCGAAAATCTCGAACAGGTCGGCAAAATGGCATGGGCGATGCACGATCAGCCTGACGCGGGGCTTTGGGAATTCCGCACGCGGCAAGAGGTCCACACCTACTCCGCCGTGATGAGCTGGGCCGCGTGCGACCGGCTCGCCAATGTTGCCTCGCATATCGACCGGCCCGACCGCGCAAAGGTCTGGCAAGAGCGCGCCGACGCCATCCGCGCCAAGATCGAGTCGGATGCGTGGAAGGAGAACGGGGACGAAGGCGGTCATTACGGCGCGAGTTTCGAGAGCGATTATCTCGATGCCAGCCTGCTGCAAATGGTCGAATTGCGCTTCCTCTCCCCCGAAAATGAGCGGTTCCAACAGACCTTTGCAGCTGTCGAAAAGCACCTGCGGCGCGGCGATCACATGCTGCGATACGCCGCCGAGGATGATTTCGGCGCGCCCGAAACTGCGTTTAATGTCTGCACCTTTTGGCTGATCGAAGCGCTCCATCTGGCGGGCCGCGACGAGGAAGCGCGCTCTCTCTTCACCACCATGCTCAGCCACACCACGCAATCCGGGCTGCTCAGCGAAGACCTCGATTACGAGACCGGAGAGCTGTGGGGCAACTTCCCGCAGACCTATTCGCTTGTTGGTGTTATCAATTGTGCTGGCTTGCTGTCCAAACCGTGGAGCGATGTCAGATGAGCAGGTTGGTGGTTGTCTCAAATAGGGTTGCCTTGCCCAAGGCCCGCGGCGTTGCGGGGGCGCAAGGCGGATTGGCGGGCGCGCTGAACTCCGCCTTGAAGGAACGCGGGGGGCTGTGGTTCGGATGGTCGGGTGAGGAAAGCGACGACCGCACCGGCAATATGAACCTTCAGCGCAATGAGGGCGTCACCACCGCGACAATCGATCTTTCAAAGCGCGACATTGACGAATATTACAACGGCTACGCCAATTCGACGCTGTGGCCGCTGTTCCATTACCGTATCGATCTGACCGAATATGAGAACGAGACTGGCAAGGGGTACGAGCGGGTCAATGACCGCTTTGCTGACAGCATCATGCCGCTGGTTGAGGATGATGATGTCGTGTGGGTGCACGATTATCACCTCATCCCTCTGGGTGAGCGGATGCGCAAGCGCGGCGCGAAAAACCGCATCGGGTTCTTCCTCCACATTCCATGGCCGCCAACGCGGCTGCTGACCTCGCTGCCATTCCATGAGCGGTTGGTGACGACAATGCTGTCTTACGATCTGATCGGCTTTCAGACCGAGGAATGGCTGTCGAGCTTTGTGCATTATTGCGAGAACGAGCTGGGTGCGAAGGTCGATGAGGCAACTGGCAAGATCGAACATGAAGGCCGCACTGTGATCGCGCGTGCCTATCCGATCGGGATCGATTGGGACCATTTTCAGGCGCTCGGTCAGACCGAAAAAGCGCGTGAGGCGGAGCAGCGTTTCCTCGCCTCGACCCGAAATCGCACCGGAATGATAGGCGTGGATCGCTTGGATTACTCCAAAGGCCTGCCCGAGCGGATCGACGGCATTGGCCGGTTTTTCGATCAAAATCCGGAGCGGGTGCGGGACCTGGTCTTTATCCAGATCGCCCCGCCAAGCCGCGAGAATGTCGAAAGCTATCAGCAAATCCGTGCAGTGCTTGAACAGAAAACTGGCCAGATCAATGGTGCACGCAGCGAAGTTGACCTTGTTCCGATCCGATATGTGAACCGCGGGTACAAACATGAGGAGCTGTATGGCTTCTTTCGTGCGGCGAAAATCGGGCTGGTCACGCCCTTGCGCGACGGGATGAATCTTGTCGCCAAGGAATATGTCGCGGCGCAGGACCCGGAGGATCCGGGCGCGCTGATCCTGTCTGAATTTGCCGGGGCGGCGCAGCAATTGGGGCGAGATGGCGAGGGCGCGGTGCTCGTCAATCCGCACAGCCCCGACGCGCTCAACCGCGCCATCGGGCAGGCGCTCGACATGGAGCTATCCGAAAGAAAGCGCCGTTACGAGGCGATGATTGGAACCGTCCGCGATGGCAATGTGCATCAATGGACGATCGATTTCTGCAACGACCTGTCGGATTAGTATTAGGCCGCGTGGACAGATTCGGTGTGGATCACGGTTTGAGTCCCAATTCGTTCTCGCAAGGCGCGGGTGCGCAGGAAGTGTGGTTCACTTTCAAGCGCCCGTTACGCCGCGAGGGCGGATTGGGGCCAAACCCCTTCGGGGCGGGGCGAGGAAACGCCATCTGGGCGTCGCTCGTCCTCGAATATGCTCTGCATGTCCTTCGTCCTCGCTCCTACATATGGCGTTTCCTCGCGCCCTTTTCTCATTGGGCCGTGACCATACCGAATTTGTCCACGCGGCCTAGACCATCCGCCGCGCGGGCACGGCGTTGGCGCGCTCCAACTGGTTCTGCTCCCTTAGCCATGTTTGCAACGGCTTGTGCTGCGGCGAAGCGCTGCGCTTGACCAGCAAGCGCGAGACGCAATTGGTCAGCTTTGCCGGATCGAACGGTTTGCGGACGTAATCCTGCGCGCCGGCATAGATCGCCTGCGCTTCATCGCCCTCGCCGCTCATCGCGGTGAACATAATGACCGGCAGGTCATAATGCTGCGGCGAGCCGCGCAGCCTTCGCAGAAATGTGATCCCCGAAATGCCCGGCATGTTCTGGTCGAGCAGCAGAAGGTCGGGTCTGCGCCCCCTGTGAAGAAGCCTCCACGCGGCCTCCGCGCTGGTCACCCAACCGCAGGCATGGCCCTTGTCGATCAGGACTTCGGACGCGATCTCCGCGATCAGCTCGTCATCGTCGACAATCAGAATATGCGCCATGGGTTAGACCTTCGGTGGGGGTGGGAAGGCCTGTTGGATTATGGTTAAGGGATCAATTCCGGGTTGGAGGGACCCCCGCGACTAACACCTAGCTTCGGGTCTATGCCCAAAGCGCGCGCATGCCCTGTTGCCCGCGATGCGACCGCCTGCCACTGTCCGCGCCATGATTCGAGACTCGGAGACAATGCCTGGTAAGAACGACCCGTTCCTTCCCACCGAAGGCATTCATAACCTGCGCGATTATGGCGGCTACGCGGCCGCAGACGGTGCGCAGGTGAAGACCGGCCTGCTGTTCCGGTCTGGCCAGCATATGGAGGCGACCGACGCAGATCTGGAGGCGTTGCAGGCGCTCGATGTACGGACCATCATCGACCTGCGCGGCATCAGCGAGCGGACTCAGTTTACCTGTCGTCGCCATCCGGCATTCAGCGCGGATGTCATCGCTTACGACGGAGAGACCACCAGCTCGCCGCCCCATGAAGGGGGGTGGGAAAAGACCGACATGACGGCCGAGAAGGCGCGCCAGCGGATGATCTCGGTCTACACAAGAATGCCGGTGAACCCGGCGATGATCGATATGTTCTCGCGCTATTTCAAGGCTTTGGCCGAGCGGGAGGGTGGCAGTCTTGTCCATTGCTTTGCGGGAAAGGACCGCACCGGAATTGCAGCGAGCCTGTTGCTCCATGTCCTTGGCGTGCACCGCGATGATCAGATCGCCGAGTTTCTGCTGACCAATGACGCGCCGACCCAGCACATTCTTGAACGCCAATCGCTGCCCCGCATGAAAGCGCATTATGAGATGATCGAGCCGGAGGCGATACGCAATCTGATGGGCGTGCTTCCCGAATATATCGAAACCTATTTTGCCGAAATCACCCGCGATCACGGTTCGGTCGATGCCTATCTGGCGCAAACATTAGGTGTGGACGAGACAAGGAAAGCTCGGCTGCGGGAGCGCTTGCTGGCGTGACAACGGGGCTGCGAATGCCCATATCGACACCCAACAACACACCCAATGACACAAGGCGTCCCAATAGGGGCACAAAGCATAGTACCGAGGCAATCATGGCTACCCATCACACCAAAATGCTCATCATCGGCTCCGGACCGGCAGGCTACAGCGCAGCGATCTATGCCGCGCGCGCGATGCTTGAACCGATTGTGGTGCAAGGTCTCCAGCCCGGCGGCCAGCTGACCATCACAACCGATGTCGAGAACTATCCCGGCTACCGCGAAGTGGTGCAGGGTCCGTGGCTGATGGAGGAGATGAAGGCGCAGGCCGAGCATGTCGGCACGCGCATGATGTATGACATCATCACCTCGGTCGATCTCGACGACGGTTCACCATTCCGCGCGATAGGCGACAGTGGTGACGAGTATATCGCGGACACCATTGTGATCGCGACCGGTGCGCAGGCCAAGTGGCTCGGCGCGCCGGGGGAACAGGAGCTGGGCGGCAAGGGCGTGAGCGCCTGTGCGACCTGCGACGGGTTCTTCTATCGCGGCAAGAAGGTGGTCGTGATCGGCGGCGGCAACACCGCTGTCGAAGAGGCGCTGTATCTGACCAACCATACCGACGATGTGACCCTGATCTACCGCCGCGATGAACTGCGTGCGGAGAAGATCCTGCAAGAGCGGCTCTTCAATTCGGACAAGACCAGCATCCTTTGGAACAAGACGGTCGAAAGCTTTGAAGCGGGCGAGAATGGCGCGTTGCATCACCTTGTGCTCAAGGACACGGTGACCGGTGAGAGCTCGACAATTGAATGCGACGGCGCGTTTGTGGCGATTGGTCATGCGCCCGCGACCGAGCTGTTCAAGGGCAAGCTGGCGATGGACGATGCGGGCTATCTCGATGTCGAGCCGGGCACTCCCAAGACGGCCATCCCGGGTGTCTTTGCAGCGGGTGACGTGACCGACCACGTCTATCGCCAAGCGGTGACCGCGGCGGGCATGGGCTGCATGGCGGCGCTCGATGGCGAGCGTTTCCTCGCGACTCTTGAGGATGCGCCCGCAGCAGAGCAAGAGGTCGAAGCGGCGGAGTAGTCGCTCCGCCGCGACCTGCATTGCTGGATTAAGCGGCCGGCTCTCCGAACACAATCATCGCTGCGTTCGCGATCAACACGATCAGCACAACGCTCGACAAGGCGAACAGCACAAAGCGCACCATCACCACATTCGCGGTCACCTGAACCAGCGAGTGCGCCACGCGCAGGCCGGTGTAGATCCACGCCAGAAACGCGTTCATACCATCGCCTGCGCCAATCATCGCAAGGATGATGGCGACTGCATAGAAGAGCGTAGGTGCCTCGTGCAGGTGGTTGTAATTGTGCGCTTTCCACTGGACTTGCGGTGGCAGCTTCTCGTCGAGAAGACCGGTCTTTTGGGCGTCGTCTGGCTGCACTTGCGCCTTTTGCATTGCCGGAATGCGCGTTGCGTACATCCATGCCCACATGATCATGGTCCAAATCATGAGCGCCACAGCGGCTTGGAGGATTTGAGCGGTAATCATGCTGGCAATGCTCCCGGATCGGCGAAGACGGTGGCCATGACGGCGCGAATGGCGAGGATGATCAACACAATGGTGCTGATCAGGAACAACAGGAAACGGGCCGGGATCTTGTTCACCAGGATCTGCCACAAGGAGTGGATGATCCGCAGGCCAACATAGACCCAGGCGAGCAGGACATCGAAGCCGGTCGGACCCATGATCGCAAGGATCGCGACCACTGCGTAGAACAGGGTTGGCTGTTCATGCAGGTGTGTGTGGTTGTGCGCAGGCCAGTTGGCTTTGTCGGGGATCTTGCCTTCCAGATCGACGCCGCGCCCGCCGGGTTTGCCGAGGTTCGACTTGTCGTCAAGCTTGGCAATTGCGCCGAAACGGCTGGGTACGACCCAGAACAACACGATGATTGTCCACACCACCAGTACGGCGGCAGGCCCGAGTAATTGCGCTTGCATGAGAACGATCCCTTTCTCTCTCTTCGCCGCACTCAGTGCGAAAGTGCAGGCCGATTGTCAAATGCAACCTATGCCGTTCCAATCGTCTC
>JBCCOF010000045.1:0-19086 GCA_039025455.1 Pseudomonadota bacterium
CACCCGGCCTATCTGTCGAAGAACCTGTTCTGGTGGTGCTCGGTCATGCCGTTTCTTGTCACCAGCGGGACGCCGATGGACGCGGTGCGCAACACATTCTTCCTGTTGATGGTCAATGCGATCTACTACTGGCGCGCGCGTACCGAGGAGGCGCATATGCTCTCCGAAGACCCGAAATACCGCGAGTATTACGACTGGATGGAGGAGCACGGCCTGATCACGGCGCCACTCGCGCGGCTCAAGCGCCGGATATTTTCGCGCGGTGGCGCAGCGAAGGCCGAGGACTTTCCGGCGCATCCCGCCGAATAGCACCTATCGGATAAACGGATCGGCAAAACGCGGATCGGCGGCCAGCGTGTCGTCGTTCAGCGTTTCCATGAAATCGACTAGCGCCTCGCGATCGGCAACGCTGAGATTCAGGCGGCGAGGCCCGTTGCCCTGACGCAGCCGGTTGTCGAGCGCGGGGCCATCTTGAATGCCGTCGCTGTAATGATCGACAACTTGCCGCAACGAATTGAAGCGGCCGTCGTGCATAAAGAAGCGCGAGCGCGCGACGCTCTTGAGCGAAGGCGATTTGAACAGCCGGTTTTCACCCGCATCGAGCCCGTTTGAGCGGCTGTTGGCGGTCAGCGCGAAAGTCGGCGGAGCATGGCACGCCGCACATCCCGCACCGCCATTGTTGGGAGCGGTCATGAACAATTCGCGCCCGCGCTGCTCGCTTGCTGAAAAGCCGGGCAGCGCCTGATTGAGCGCGCGTCCGGGCGCACCGGGTGCAAAGACCTGCGCATAGGCACGGTCCCATGCGCTGTCTGACGAGATCATCGCCCGCTCGAAATGGGCAAGCGCCTGTTGCATGCGCGCCTGCGTGATCGCAGCATCGCCATAGACGAATTCAAACAGCGCCGGATAATAATCGAGCCCCTGCATCTTTGTGATCAGCGCCGCGATTCCGCCATTGTTTTGCCAGCCCATCTCGACCGGATTGATAATCGGCTGGGTGGACTGATCCTCGACCGAATCGGCGCGGCGATCCCAAAACATCTCGCCCGGCTCGTAGTACCGGATATTGCCCAGACGCATGGCGTGCGCATCGGTCTGGCCGCCTTCGAATCCGATTGAAAGCTGGTCTGGATCGTCAAAGCCGAATCCCTGCTGATGGCAGGACGCGCACGAAGTTGTGTCGTTGAAGCTCAGCGAGACATCATAGAACAGCACGCGGCCCAGTGTCGCCGCCGCATCGTTCACCGGATCATTGTTCGGCGTGTTGTCAATCGCATCGACGGTGTTGTCGTAATAGGCCGGCAGGGTCGGATTGGCGTAGTTCTCCAGCGCCGTGAGGTCGATCCGCAATGTCTGCTGCACGATGGCATTGGCCGCGGCGGTGGGGTCGGTGGGGGACGGCGTGGGTGAGGGTGTCGGGGTAGGGGCGACCGCGACACTGGTGCTGGAGGGTGGGGCATCTTCCCCACCACACGCCGAAACCAAAGCTGCCATTGCGCCCGTAAGCGCGATCAGGCTGGCTTTGGCAGAGTTCTTTTTTTCGAGTGTTGATCCGGCACTCATCATTGTCCCTCGTCCAAGCGAGCCCTTGGTTTGGGCCCTTTGAACCTAAAGGACGGAGACAGAATCGAAGACCCGCACCTGCGCGGGCAAATTTTTTACATCAGCGGAGAGCCGTCATCGGCTTGGTACTTGGCCAGCTCGGTGATTTTCACATCAAGTTCGGCAAGCGCTTGCTGAAACGCGGCCATATGCGGGGTCTGAAAATGAAAGGCCAAGGCGGCGTTATCGACCCATTTCTCGGTGATGTGAATGATGGATGGGTCGAGAACGTCGAGCGCATAGGCATAACCCAGACATCCTTTCTCGGCCCGCGATGCTTCGATCATGGAGGTAAATGCGGCGCGGCCCGCCTCGATTGCGCCTTCGCCCAGTTTCGCTTCAGCCAAAACGATCAGCATGTTCTCTTCCCCCTCAGCAAACTATCCTACGCCAACGTTAGCCAGCTTGGCGAAGCGAAGTGAAGTCGCGCCGGGAATTAATCAGACACATGCATCGTGAATGACGTAGTCCAACTCATTCATGTAGAAGACCCGGAAGAAGACGCCGGAGGGCGCCGGAAAATCCGTGATCGGCTCGCCAAAGTGATCGGTGATTGCTGTGTCTGCCTTGGTCTTGCACGCCTCGCTTTCGTAGGAATGCTCGTAGAACAAAGTGCTGAGATCATTAGCCGCGAACCGGGCCGGTTGCTCGAATGCGTCTGCATCGCCGCTTTCGAACAGGTCGGGAAAATTGATGAAATAGGGTGCCAAATCCCATTCGCCGTCGGGATCATCCGGATCGACCTCAGAAACCGCGCGCCAACCGATTTTGACATAGCCATTGGTGGCGTTGATCTGGAGCAGGACTTTCTCCGATATCGTCTGACCGGCCCTGCGTTCTTCCATCATCAAGGCAAAAATCTTGAGATAGTCGGTGACGATGTCGTCTTCTGTCATCGATCCGGAGGTCAGAACACCTTCCTTGACCACACCATAGACAGGTTCATCCATATCGCTGCGCTCCATAAATTTCGGACCACATTGATAGAGCGCAAGGCGGCGATCACCCATGCCACGCATGTGGTCTCGCGGTCACAAGAGCCAAGCCGCGCCCTTGATCAGAACGAGTATTTATAGACCTTGCTGATGTCGCCGCCCCATTCGTTCTCGTAGGCATCGAGCAGGCGCTGCGCGGGGACTTTGCCTGTTTTGACAATTTCTTCGAGGGTTTCGAGATAGCCGGTTTCGTTGTCTCCGCTGGCGTTGAGCTTGCCGCGCGCGGCCAGCCCCGATTGCGCGATGGCGAGGGCTTCGCGGCCAAGGTCCTGCATCGTCCCGCCGCCGGGGATTGGCGCATCAAGGCCCATTTTCGGGGCGTCATTGCGCAATTGCTCGCGCTCTTCCATCGTCCAGTCCTTGACCAGATCCCACGCCGCATCGAGCGCTTGGCTGTCGTAGAGCAGGCCGACCCATAGAGCGGGCAATGCGCAAATCCGGCTCCACGGGCCACCATCGGCGCCGCGCATTTCGAGGAAGCTCTTAAGCCGCACTTCGGGAAAGGCAGTCGAGAGGTGGTCCCACCAATCGCTCGCCGTGGGGCGTTCGCCGGGCAGGATCGACAGCTTGCCGTCCATAAAGTCGCGGAAACTCAGCCCCGCCGCATCCAGATATTTCCCGTCGCGAAATACGAAATACATCGGCACATCGAGCATGTATTCGGCCCAGCGTTCATAGCCAAAGCCATCCTCGAACACGAAGGGCAGCATGCCGGTGCGCTGCGGATCGGTATCGGACCAGATGTGCGAGCGGTAGGAGAGGTAACCGTTGGGCTTTCCCTCGGTGAAGGGCGAGTTGGCGAAAAGCGCAGTCGCGAGCGGTTGCAACGCCAGACCAACGCGGAATTTCTGCGCCATGTCCGCTTCGCTCGCATAGTCGAGATTGACCTGAATCGTGCAGGTGCGCAGCATCATATCGAGCCCGAGCGAGCCAACGCGCGGCATGTGCCGCATCATGATCTCGTACCGTCCCTTGGGCATTACGGGCAGTTCTTCGCGGGTTTTGTCAGGCCACATGCCAAGGCCGAGATAGCCGACTTTGCAGCGCTCTCCGATGGCCTTCACTTGCTCCAAGTGCCGCCCGGTTTCCGCGCATGTCTGATGCAGGTTTTCCAGCGGCGCACCCGACAATTCGAGCTGTCCGGCGGGTTCGAGGCTCACTGCACCGTCGCTGCCTTTGAGCGCGATGATATTGCCGTTCTCTTCGACCGGCTCCCAGCCGAATTCGGTCAGTTCGGTCAGAACATCGCGGATGCCACAAGGCTCGTCATAGGATGGCGCGCGGCGGTCATCGTGCTTGTAGACGAGCTTTTCGTGCTCGGTCCCGATGCGCCATTCAACTTTGGGCTTTTCGCCGCCGACCATCGGGGCAATCAGATCACCGATCCCTTCGAGGGCTGGTTCGTCGGCACTGGATGCTTCGCGTGTGCTCATTCAATCGCACCCCTTCAATTCGTGGGTTGCTCTAGAAAACCGATTCACGCGTGGAAAGGCCAAATTGCGTTTTGTCCGGCGAAGTCATTCTTTGCCGGAGGGGGCTGCGGTCCAGTCGCCCGCCTGCGCCATCCATACCGAAAGCGACGCGATTGCAGCGGTTTCGCCGCGTAGGATGCGGGGCCCCAGACCGATAGCGCGCGCTTGCGGGTGGGCGCGGATGGCGGCGCGCTCGGCATCGTCGAACCCGCCCTCGGGGCCGATCAGGATCGCTGCGGGGCCAGAATGCGCGGCGAAAGCCAACGCCGCAGCCTCTCCGCCTTCCTCATCGGCGAAGAACAGCGCGCGGTCCTGGGGCCAATCGCGCAGCAGTGCGTCGAGTTTCACCGGCTCGGCCAATTCGGGCAGGGCGGTGCGCGCGCATTGCTCTGCCGCTTCGGTGGTTATCGTCCGCGCACGCTCCAGATTGTGTTTATTCGCCACGCAGCGGCGCGTGATCACCGGTTGAATGCGTCCAGCACCCAGCTCGGTCGCTTTTTCGAGCACAAGGTCAAAGCGGTCTTTCTTGAGCAACGCCGCGCACAGCCATAGGTCCGGCACGCTTTCACGCGGGCGAAGGCGTTCGACCACCGTCGCATCGACCCGGCGCTTACCGACCTGCCCCACGCGTGCCGCCCATTCGCCGGTCTGATCGTCGCACAATATGATCGTGTCGCCTTCGCGCACGCGCATGACCTTGCCGAGATAATGCGCATGATTGCCTTCCAACGCGAAAATACGCCCCTCGGCCAGCGTGTCGCTGATAAACAGGCGCGGTGCGCTTTTTGGGGGCCAGGCAGGTGTGGCGGGCATGGCTTGGCTCTAGGCTCGCACGCCTCTAAAGAGCAAGCCATGACCGCGCGGATTTGCCAGTTCACTATCGCAGCTGTGTTCCTGATCCTTGGCGGATGGGCGCTTTTTGCACCGGGGAGTGTGATCGATCTTGGGTTCACAGAAGCCTATCGTGAAAACACCTTTGTCACGCGGTTCATCATGGCCTGTTTCGGCGCGCAAGCGGTTATGTTCGGGATCATGGCATTGGTGGTGAAATGGCGAGCGCGGGCGTTTGCGGTGTTTGCCGTCGTGCTGATCCCGTTTTTCGGCTTCAACTGGTACTTCCACCATGAAATGCCGGTTTTCACCCAATACGGAGCGATCGACTTCGCCGGCAATCTGACCATGTTCATCGCGTGCCTCGTTGGTTACCGCGCAGCACGGGCCGGGGAGGTGGCCGAATGACTGAGCAGATTGTCCCCGACACCCAGCATCGCGGCCTTGTTGAGCGACTGCCGCACCTTCCGCGCGATCTCGCTCAACTGGCGCGGTTTGACCGGCCTATCGGGTGGTGGCTGCTGTTCTGGCCATGTGTGTTCGGCGTCTGGCTGACCGGCTCTGGCTGGCAGTTCGCCCTGCTCGGCTGGTTTCTGCTCGGCAGTATTGCGATGCGCGGGGCGGGGTGCGTTTACAACGATATCGTGGATGCCGATCTCGATGCCAAGGTCGCGCGCACCGCTGCACGCCCCGTGGCAAGCGGGCGGGTGTCGAAGAAACTCGCATGGGGCTGGCTCGTCACGCTCTGCCTGATCGGGCTGATCGTGCTGCTGCAACTGCGCTGGCAAGCGCAATTGGTCGCCTTGGGCAGCCTCGCGCTGGTCGCGGCCTATCCCTTTATGAAGCGCATCACTTGGTGGCCGCAAGCGTGGCTCGGCATCGTGTTTACGTGGGGAGTGCTGGTCGGGTGGACGCAATTGCGCTGGGACAATTGGGACGCGCTCGCCTGTGTTTACGCAGGGTGCATCGCGTGGGTGATCGGGTTTGACACGATCTATGCGCTGCAAGACCGCGAGGATGATGCAATGGTGGGCATAAGGTCCTCTGCCTTGCGGATGGGGAGCCATGTAAAATCGGGCGTGGCAGCGTTCTACGCCGCGACGGTCGGTTTGTGGGCGCTCGGCTTCTGGCTCTATCGCGCCGATTGGGTGGCGCTGTTGGCCCTGCTTCCGGTGGCGCTGCATCTGTTGTGGCAGGTCGCGACGCTCGATCCCGCCGATCCTGATAATCCGCTCGCCCGCTTCCGCTCCAACCGCATGGCAGGGGCGCTGATGGCGGCGGCGTGCTTCGTTGTGGGGAACGCCTGATGTGCAATCTGTACCGCATGACCAAGACGGTAGACGAGGTCGCCAAATGGTTCGACGCCATCGAAGCGGCGGGCGGCGCGAATTTCGGCAGCGAGGTCTATCCCGGCTATCCCGGCCTTGTCGTCGCGGAGGGTCAGGTGCGCCAGATGAGCTGGGGTTTCCCGCTGGTGATGAAGGGCAAGAGCGGCCAGCCATTGAAGCCCAAGCCGGTCAACAATGCGCGGACAGACAAGCTCGACAGCTTCTTCTGGCGCTATTCGTTCGAGGAGCGCCGCTGCCTGATCCCGATCAGCGCATGGGCCGAGGCGCAGGGGCCTAAGGGCGCGAAGACCCGCACATGGATGTCATTGCCCGATGCCGAATTGTTCGCCTGCGCGGGCGTGTGGCGCGAGAGCGACGAATTCGGCCTGTGCTATTCCATGGTGATGACCGACAGCGAGGGCAGCGCGGCCTCCGACATTCACAGCCGGATGCCGGTGTTGCTGCGCCCGCAGGATTATCGCTGCTGGGTATCGGAATCGCCGGATGCCGCGAAGGCTTTGTGCAAGCCTTGGAATGGTGACATCACCATCGACCACACCGATGAAAGCTGGACACGCGGCAAGGGCACCCAGACCAAATTGCTTTGAACCGGTTTGCGACGGCGTTGCTTTCGGGGCGGCCTGGGTTTGACGGGAGGAGGCCCAAACATGGGTTCGCGCAGGATCGGCTCGTTCATGCGTCCTCTCCGGCATAGCTGACAATTTCAAACTCGATCCCGTCCCAATCGAAGAAATAGAACCGGCGGCCGGGCTCATAATCACCGTGGCTGAAGGTTTTCAGCCCTGCATCGAGTACCACTTGCTCTGCCGCATCGAGATCATCGACCATCAATCCGATATGGTTGAGCGGCTGACCCTTGGCGTATTGCCGCCCGCCTTCGGCGCGCACATCGTCATTGGTGTAGAGCGCGATGTAATGCCCGCCATTGTCCGGTTCGCCGATATGCAAGGTGTCCCCGCCCAGCGCCGAATGGCCCTTCCAGCGCTCCTGCCAACCGAGCAGATCGATCAGCAATTGTGCGCTGCGTTCGGGATCGCTGACGGTGAGATTGGCGTGTTCGATGTGTCCTTTGGGCATTGGAATTCTCCCTGCAAAATCTGACGGCACGCATGGCATGCGAATCACCTGACTTGCCGATCATGCAACTTCAACCTAAGTTGAGGTCAAGCTATTTGTGAGAACCGTCAAAATGCCCGCCAAACTCCACCGCAGCGACCTGATTCCCATCGGCGAAATGGCGCTCCGCACTGGCACTTCGGTCTCCGCTATCCGGTTTTACGAGGATAAGGGCCTGATCGAGCCGGTCCGCACCAGCGGCAACCAACGCCGCTTTCTGCGCTCCGATATCCGGCGGGTCAGTTTTATCCTGATCGCGCAGCAGCTCGGCCTCTCGCTGTCCGAGATTCAGGCGCATATGGCGAAGCTCCCCCATGGCCGCACGCCGACCGCACGCGATTGGCGAAGCATCAGCCGCTCGATCCGCGACGCATTGGACGCAAAAATCGCTCAGCTTGAGCGGACACGGGACCGGCTGGACGGGTGCATCGGCTGCGGGTGCCTCAGCCTAAAGACATGCGCGATCTACAACCCTGATGACGCCTTGGGCGATCAAGGCGCAGGACCGCGCCAAATACTCGGCTGAGCAGTGCCTATTCCGGCGGCGCAAGCGCCGGGTCGAGATCGCGCGGGCGCGTGAATTCGATCATTTCCCCGACATGCTTGCGCAGCTCGGTCCAATGATCGATCCTGCATTCGAGTACCGCGAGCGTTGCGGTCGGAAACTTCACGCAGGCTTCTTTGAATAGGTCGTTTTCTCGCGCGGGCGAAACCAGCTCAAGCAGCGTATCCTGAAGGCCTGGGTTGTGGCCGGAGACCATCACTGCATCGGCTCCGCCGCCATGCTCTTGCACCGTTTCGATAATGGTGTCTGCGCTCGCGAGATAGAGCCGCCTGTCATAGATCGGGGTGTGATCGGGCAGGCTGATTTCAACCGTTTCCACCACCCGTGCGGCGGGGCTTGCAACCAATGCCCCCCACTCGATCCCGTGCCGCGCGATATGCCTGCGCATCACTTCAGAGCCGCGTCGCCCGCGTTCATTGATGGTGCGATCAAAATCGCGCATCGCAAGGTCATCCCATTCGGACTTGGCATGTCGCAAAAGTCCGAGGATCTTCATGACCCGCAATTCTCCTTAAGAGGTTCCACCATACCGCGCGCGCTTGGGCGATGCTCACAAGCCGCGCGCATCACCCTGAACACCACACGGGCTCCCATGTAAAGTGGTGTGTAAGGGGATGTATAAAGCAAAGTCGGGCCGAAAATGTGGCCTTGAATGTCGCGTTGACTGTAGCTGGGCGCCCGGAGCGATCAGGCCTGCCCGGTCACGGAAGGGGGCTCCGCATCGTTCAAGATGATGAACGGCTTGGCGTTCTTGCGGAATTCTTCCTTATAGCGCGGATGCTCGGTGCCCATCATCCGGTCCCACCACGTGAAGTAAAAACCGAAATTGTGCCGGTCCGAATGGTGCAGATCGTGATGCGTCGTGGTGCTGATCCAGTCGGTCCAAGGATTGTCGACCCAGCCAGCGGGAAACAGTTCGTGCCCCGCATGCGCCATCACATTGCGGACCATCTGGTGCCAAACGAAGATCACGATTGCGAGACCGGCATAAGACAGCCCGAACAGGCTGGTGACAATCAGGAACAATGGCACAAAGGCGACTTCGATCGCCGCCTCCCACACGGTGAAACTGTAAGATGCCCACGGCGTCGGCGTGCGCGATTTATGGTGGTGCTGATGCGTGGCGCGGAACAGCCGTTTCGAGTGCATCGCGCGGTGGATCCAGTAGAAATAGGCATCGTGCAACAGCACCATCAGCACAACCTGCCACGCCAGAGTGAACAGGGTGAAGCTTTCGAGACTGAGATTGATCAACCCGACCTCGCGCCCGACCAGAATCGCCAAAGTCACCCCGGCATAGACCATCACTGTGCGAATCGACGACAGGACCTCGCGGCGATAATCGCTAAACTTGGGTTGCTTGGTCTGAATGCGGCGATTGTTGGCCCATTTGCGAAACACCAGCAGCAGCGCCGTCATCACCCCAGCCACGATCAAATAGCGGCTGAGATCAAAATAGATGACATGCATGAAATGCCCGCTCACCCGCTCCAATGCATAGGCTAGGGTGGAACTGGCGGCTGGTTCGGTCAAAACTCGCTCCGTCGCTGTGAGGCTGGCTTGCACGCCTGTGTGCACCTTGTCGGGTTAAGCGGCGCCAAACAAGCCCATTCTTGTTGAAATTGCGCGCACCTTTTGTGACGCAAGTGAGATCATTGCTCGCCAAGGGCCTCGTTGAGACTGGCTTGGTCGGCGGGTTCTTCCAGTCCGATCAAACCGCCCGCGATCCGCGCAATCGCTTCGTCCAGCGTCCCGCGCCGGACCACGGTGCCTTCGGGAAAGGCGCTTAGAAGTCGCGTCGGGAAGGCGGCGGAGAGGGCGACGAAGTGCCCGGCATCGTCCTTATTGCGGATCAATCGCCCGAACGCCTGCGCCAGCCGCGCGCGGATGATGCGGTCGTCGAACTGGCCGCCCGCTCCGGCGGCGGCGCGGCGGGCTTTGTGCAGGATATCGGGGCGCGGCCACGGGACGGCTTCGAGCACGACGCAGCGCAGGGATCGCCCCGGTACGTCCACGCCATCGCGCAGGGCATCGGTGCCAAGCAGGCTGGCGCGCGGGTCATCGCGGAAGATATCGACCAGAGTGCCGGTGTCGATCGGATCAACATGCTGCGCGTAAAGCGGCAGGCCCTCGCGCGCCAGACGGTCGGCTATGCGTCCGTGCACCGCGCGCATCCGGCGGATAGCGGTGAAGAGGCCGAGCACGCCGCCCTCGCTCGCTTCGATCAGCCGCGCATAGGCTCCGGCAAGGCCAGGCAGGTCGCCTTTCTTGATGTCGGTCACGATTAGCACTTCGGCGCGCGCGGCATAGTCGAAGGGGCTTTGCGCTGCGGTCAGCATCGGCTGTGTTTCAAGATGCGCCGCGCCCGAGCGCTGGATCGCGCTTTCCCACGGGTCCCCCACTTCGATGCGGTCGGTCAGCGTCGCGCTGGTCAGCATCACGCCATGCGCGGGCTCGAGCACGACCTTGGCAAACGGCTTCATCGGGTCGAGCCAGCGGCGGTGGATCGCCACGTCGAACTCGCGCGCATCGGAGCGGTCGACCGCCAGCCAGTCGACAAATTCAGGGTCCGCCGGCCCGCCCAGCCGCGCGAGCAACGCCTCCCATGCGGCGAGCAGATCGACCCGCCATGTGAGCGAGTGGCGCGCGCCTTCGATCCGCGCGCGACCTTGGGTGTCGAGCCAGTCGGGCGGCTCGGCCATGATCGCTTCCAACCGCCCGCCAAGCTGGATCAGCGGGGTCCGGATGGCGGCGAGCGCCTGTGCGGCGACACCGGCGGCTTCGATCACTTCGCCGGGCAAGCCAGATGCTTCGGTTTCAATGCCGTAGCCCGCCTCCTGCCCGCCGCTTTCATCGCGCGCATAGGTCGCGGCGCGCACCGCGAAGAGCAGTTGTTCGATGGGGCCGGAGGGTTCGCCCTCATTGAGGCGTTGCAACCAGCCTTCGCCCGGCAAAGCGGCGCCCGCTTCGCAAGCCGCCTCGATGGCCTCGCCGCCTTCGTCGTCATAGCTCGCCACATCGGCAAGCCGAGCCGAAAGCCCGCGTCGCCGTCCGCGATTCTTGCGTTCGGGGCCGATGATCCAGCGGCGCAGCTCGATGGCTTCCTGACCCGAGAGCGTCGCCGCAAAAGTCGAATCCGCCGCCTCGAAGACGTGATGCCCCTCATCGAAGATCAGGCGGGTGGGGCGCGCGGCGTGGTCGCGGCCTCTCGCGGCGTTGACCATCACGAGCGCGTGATTGGCGATCACCAGATCGGCCTGCGCGCTGTCGCGGGCGGCGCGTTCGATAAAGCACTTCCGGTAATGCGGGCACCCGGCATAGATGCACTCGCCGCGCTGGTCGGTCAGCGCCGCAATCCCGCGTTTGCGGAATAGAGTGCCCAGCCAGCCGGGCAGGTCGCCGCCGATCATATCGCCGTCGCGGGTAAAGGCCGCCCAGCGCGCTACCAATTGCGCGAGCACCGCCGGTCGCCCCTGAAACCCGCCTTGCAAGGCGTCTTCGAGATTGAGCAGGCAGAGGTAGTTCTCGCGCCCCTTGCGCACCACGACGGGCGGGGTGCCATCGGCGCGCTTGGGTGGCCATGCGCGGCGGCTTTCGGAGCGCAATTGGCGTTGCAGGTTCTTGGTGAAGGTCGAAACCCAAACCGTGCCGCCCGAAGCGCCCGCCCACAGCGATGACGGCGCGAGATAGCCCAAGGTCTTGCCAATCCCCGTCCCCGCCTGCGCCAAAGCGATATGCGGCAGGTCGCGCTTATCGCGCGGGGCAAAGATGCGCGCGGCTCCGGTGGCATAATCGCGCTGCCCCTCGCGCCGTTCTGCGCCTTCGCCAGTGAGGTGATCGAGTTGGCCCAGCACTTCGGCGTCCGGCAATTCGACCTGATGCGGTGCGCCGCGCTCGGGCGCTTCCTCCCATTCGGGCAGGGTCGCGAACAGCCACTTTTCCGCGCGCTCGGGCCGCTGCACATGCGGTTTGAGCACGCCCGCCCATGGCCAGCGCAGCTTCTCCATGGATTGCAGCGCGCTCCACGCCCCCTCACGCTCGAACCATTCGGGGTCTTCGCAAGCCGCGATCAAGACCCCTGCGGCGCGTTGCAGGAATTCCGGCACGCCCTCATCGCCCTCGGGCTCCTCCATCTCCAGTGCCTGCGCCAGACCGCGCGGCGTTGGCACGCAAAACCGCGCCGGATGGACGAAGGCGAACAGTTCGAGCAGGTCCAACCCCGACAGATCGGGATAGCCCAGCCGGTTCGCGATCAGCGGCGCATTGACGATCAGGACCGGCGTGTCCGAGGCCGCCATAATCGCATCACCCTTTGACACCGCGCCCGTCTGACCATTTGGAGCGCGCAGCCAATTGCCGCCATGGCTGGAATGGAGCGCGGGAAGGGGCAGCGGAGAGGCGGTGGCGATCACCTTTCAGAAAATGCCGCCAAGCGCACGATAAGTAAACGATTTGCCGCCATGATTTCGGGCACAGCGCGGGCAGCCAGTGATTCGCATTCCGGCCCTGCGCAACCGTCGCGAGCGCTACGCTGCCTCTTGGGCAAAAGCGCATATTGGGTGGAAAGGGGATTTGCACGATGAGCTTTGGCCGCAAAAGCACCGCGCCTGCTTCGCCCGATTTCGGTGCGGCGCAATCCGTCGATCCATCGCAGTCCAATGCGCAAACAGACACTTGGGACGAATTGCTGGCAAAGCACGGCAATTCCGCAACCACCGCGCACCATTCAACGCGCCACTCCAAATTGAGCGACGTGGCTGATCTCACCACCAGCGTCGTCGATATTTACATCATCGGAACAATCGCCGGCGACATCCTCGGCGCATCAGACGTTATGCTGGGCGGAGGCTTTGACTTGGCTGGAGCAGGTTTGGGTGGATCAGATGCTGCGGCGGGTGGCGCCGATATGGGCGAGTCCACGCTCGCCGCAGCATCCGATCTCCTCGGCTCGGTCTTCAGAGGGTAACAGGCCGAACCGCGGATCTCTGCCCGTTTGGCCGGTTGATCAGAAGCTCTTCTGAACGCCCACGGTCAGCGTGAAATCGGTCGGCATTTGCGGGCCGTTGAGATCCTGCACCAGCGGAACACCGCCCTCGACGCCAAGCCGCCAGCCTTTCAGCGCGCCGCCCGTTGCCGCGAAGTTCAGGCCCGCAAAGGCCGTCACCGTCTCGCCGCCCTGAAAATCGGGATTGGCGGTTTGCACCGGCCCTATGATCAGCGGGTCCATCCCGTCGACCTGACCCAGAGTTTCGGCCTGCACGCGGCCCGAAATGGCGACGCCCGGCGTGATGGCCGCTTGCGCCCAGACGGTCGCCATGGCGCGGTCACCAAAGGAATAGCCCTGATCATTCTCGCCCAGCCGGATCGTGCCGCGCACCTGAGCGCCCCAGCCGAAATTCTCGCTCTGGTCGCGATAGGTGATGCCCGGTTCCAGATCGAAGGTCCCGCTGCCGATCTGCATCGGATAGGGCGTGCGCACCGTCGGTGTTCCGCCCATCGGGGTGAGGATTTGCGCTTCTTCGGTGATCGTGCCGGTCGGGATCGAAACACCGGCATTGATAAGCAGCGTATCGGTAAGCCCGATCAATGCCGCAACTTTGGTATCGCCCAGATCGGCCGTGGTGGTTCGGAAATTGCCGAGCTGGGTCGTGCCCATACCGCCCTGAAAAGTGATGTGATCCATCTCTTTGGTGACGTAATTGCCCATCACCATCAGAGTGATGATATCGCTCAGGCCGTACATCACGCCTGCCATATGCATATCCATGCGCATCGAAGTCGGGACGATCCGCAAGGTTGGCGGCTGTCCGGGAGCGCCAAAAAAGCGGTTGGGGACCGTGGTCGCGACCTGTTCGGGCGTCACATCATCGGTGCCGATCTGGATGCCCGCCATGTCCATATGCATGAGGCGATAGCTGACCATCCATTCGCCCTTGGCGTGGCGGTGATCGCCCATGACGCCGATTGGCGCGTGGTCGAGAGCGTTGACGCCGCCCTTTTCACCATCGTGGTCGTCATCGGCAAGAACAGGGGTTGCACCAATCATGGCGCAGGCGGTGGCGAGCACGCTGCCCGCCTTCAAAAAGCGTTTCATGAATTACTCCTATTGATCTGAAATTTCCAAAAAAGTCAGATCAAAAGGGGCGGTCCAGTCGCTTCATATGCGGGGTAGGGCGGGCGCGTCGCGAGCGCGCGGATAGCTTTGGCTTCCGGCGCGAGGCGCTTTGCTTCAGTCAGCGCGAAGGAAACGGGTTCGGCCGGGAGCGTCGGTCCGCAGGCCGAACAGCAAGGATTGGCGGTCGGGCTGTCACCGTGTTCGGAATGGTGGTCGCCGCCTTCGCCATCATGCCCGTGGTGCGCATCATGGGTGTGATGGCTATCCGCGGCCATCGCGACCGAGTCCGCTACACCATCGGCCGCCACCGCTCTGTCCACGCAACAAGGCGCACCCAGCGCCGAGCGCAGGCCAATCGCCAGCAACAGGGCAATCATCAGGAAAGGGCGGCGGCGATGATACATTGTTCCAAGGCTCTTAGCGTCACAACCCTCGCCCGCAAGCAATTGTTCCTCGACAAACGCCACGCGGGCCTCTGCCAATCGTCGGCGAGTCAGTTTCCTACTCGGCATGTTTGACGGTATTCAGGCACGCATCAATTCGCAGCGGAGCGGGCTTCGGTATGAAAAGTCACACTGGACGAAACGAATTGGCTTCTAAGCCATTGAAGGGACTTACCATTGAGGCAAAAGTCACACCTTCAAAACCTGCGGTTCGTGTTCCATCGCCATCCTTCGCGCTTGCACAACACGCTCCCTTCCATAAAGACGCCCGACTATGACCGAACAAGCACTGATCGACGCCGCTCGTAATTCCAAGGCATGGCCATTTCAGGAGGCGCAGCGCCTCGCCAAACGGCTGCGCAATGGAAAGACTGCCAAAGACGGGTCGCCTTCGCCTGTGCTGTTCGAAACCGGCTATGGTCCATCGGGCCTGCCGCATATCGGCACCTTTCAGGAGGTCCTGCGCACAACGCTTGTGCGGCGCGCTTATGAGGCGCTGACCGGTGGTGCGCCCACGCGGCTGGTTGCGTTCTCGGACGATATGGACGGCCTGCGCAAAGTTCCCGACAATGTGCCGCAGCAAGAGATGCTGGCCGAGCATCTGGGCAAGCCGCTCAGCCGCATCCCCAATCCTTTCAACTCCGACCATGACAGTTTCGCCGCGCACAACAACGCGATGCTGCGCGAGTTCCTCGACCGGTTCGGGTTCGATTACGAGTTCGTAAGCTCCTCGGAGCGCTACAATTCGGGCGCGTTTGACGATGCGCTGCGCGGGGTGCTGACCAACTTCGACGCGATCCTCGACATCATGCTGCCAACCTTGGGCGAGGAACGCCGCAAGACCTAGTCGCCGGTGATGCCTGTCAGCCCGACCACGGGCGCGGTTTTGCAGGTGCCCATCGAAGTCGTCGATGCGGCCTCGGGCATGATCCGCTTCACCGACGAAGACGGCAGCGTGGTCGAGCAATCGGCGCTGGGCGGCTGGTCCAAGTGCCAATGGAAGGTCGACTGGGCGATGCGCTGGGTCGCGCTGGGCGTCGACTATGAGATGTATGGCAAGGACCTGACCGATAGCGGCGTGCAATCGGGCAAGATCGCGCGCGTGCTGGGCGGGAACAAGCCGGAAGGGCTGATCTACGAGCTGTTCCTCGACGAGAATGGCGAGAAGATCTCGAAGTCCAAGGGCAATGGCCTGACGATCGAGGAATGGCTGGATTATGGTAGCGAGGAGAGCCTCGCATTCTACATCTTCCCCAATCCGAAGAGCGCCAAGCAGCTGCACGCAGGCGTGATCCCGCGCGCGATTGACGACTATTGGAGCTTTCGCGAAAGGCTGACCGAGCAACCGCTCGACAAGCAGCTGGGCAATCCGGCGTGGCATTTGACGCGGCTTAACGAGAAACATGAGGGCGTGGAGGCCCCCGGTGCCGGCGATGCTCTGCCGGTGCCGTTCAGCTTGCTGTTGAACCTGCTCGGTGTGCTGGGGGCGGAGGCCAGCCGCGATGCGGTTTGGTCCTACCTCGCCAACTATATCGACAATGCTGATCCTGCGGCGCACCCGGAGCTGGACCTGCTCGTTGAAAAGGCGATCAATTACAACCGCGTGTTCATCGCGCCGAACCTGATCAAACGCGCGCCGCAAGGCGCCGAAGTGGCCGCCCTGCAAGCGTTCGATGCGGAGTTGGGCGGCGTGTCGGCGGATATCTCGGCTGAGGACCTGCAAACGCTGGTCTACGAAATCGGGAAGCGCGAGGAGTTCGGCTTCGAGAACCTGCGCGACTGGTTCAAAGCGTTGTATCAGACGTTGCTCGGCAGCGATCAGGGGCCGCGCATGGGCAGCTTCATCACGCTTTACGGGATCGAGCCGAGCCGCAAGCTGATCGCGGAGGCCCTAGAGCGGGCTTAGGTCGCGCGCGTCCAGGTCACTTGGTCAGGTCCACCTGCGGGTGCGATACCATTTGGTGATCACATATTTGGTGCCTTTGACCACCGGCGTACCGGCATGGGCGGTGTCGCTGTTGGGACTGCCATCAGGGTTCGCGTTGTTCCAGAGCAGCAAGACACCGGGTTTCGGCTCAACCGTGATGCCGATCTTGTTGAACATGGTGCCGCCGCCTTCGGTGACGTCGTTGAGGTAAGCCATCGCGGTCCAGCTGCGTTGCCCGCCGCGTTTGCGCTCGCCTTTCCAATAGGCCTGATTGGTGTGGAAGTAATCGTGGTGCGATTTGAACTCCTGCCCCACCTGATAACGCTGTCCCTGAATCGCTTCTCCGATGGTAGAATCGACGCCCATCAAGTCATCAATCCGGCGCGAAATGCCTCTGACGAAGCTGTTGTTCGGATCAAGATCGCCGGAATACGAGGTGCGAAAACCGCTTGAATAGGATTCTTCGTGAAGCGTTGACGGGCGCGCGACGAGATCGATCATCATGCAAAGCCGCTCGCACTCGGCCTTTGTCAGGAAATCGGCCAGCGCGTACATCTCTGCTTGATCAGTATCAAAGCGATAGATGCCGGGATCGCTGTTCAGCCGGTTGCGGACGATCTCCCCGACGCGTTTTAGGCCGGCCTGATCTGGAATCACTTTGGTCTTAGGCATGACGCGCCGATATCTACCATCGCACCTGTCTGCTGCAAGTGGGTCCGTGATCCAGCATACGATCAAGATGCCTCCCATGGACATGGTATTGTCCGCTGGCGCCGCTGATGCAGTACTCGACTAGAGAACTTGGGAGAATCCGGTGCGAGGCAAACTGCTTTTGGTCATGTGGCTCTGCGCAGCGACCGTCATGGGCGCGGGGCCATCATTCGCGCAAGGGCCGATCCTTCTTCAAGACACTCACGTGATCAAGGACATCGAAAACCGACCGATCACCTTTCATACCGAGAGATTTGACACAGTCCGCTCCGGACCGATCCTGTTGGTCATCGACGGATCGGGGTGCGGCGGAGCCTTGCGCGAGGGATTTTCGAGCCTGTTGAGACCGGCTTACGGGCGCTTTGCCAACTATGCGAAGCTCACCCTGACCAAGCCCGGCATTGATCCGCAGTCCGCCAGTCGAAAAGCATGCACCCAGGAATACCGCGAGCGCTATTCGCTGGATAGTGCGGTTCTGGACCACCTCCGCGTGCTCCAGCATCTGCGCTCCGCCGAATGGTGGGACGGGCGGTTGTTCGTGTGGGGCTGGTCGGATGGCGGCGATATCGGTGCGCGGCTGATTTCCTATTATCCGAATGTCGAGCGCGCGATGCTGGGTGCACAAGGTGGCGGATACACCATGGCACAGCATATGGAGGATTTCTGGGAATGTCCCAAGGATCGGGTCGCTCCCGAAAAGCGCCAAGAATGCCTTGAAGACATTCGTGGCTGGTTCGAAGAAGTGCGGGAGCGTCCGCTGGCGTCCGAAGGCAGGCAGGAAAGCCATAAATTGTGGCGATCACGGTTGTTTGCTGATCTGGTGCCGCTGCTGGCCGATGACACGACACCGCTGCTGATCATGCACGGGGCCAAGGACAGGGACAACACGCCGGTTGAAAGCGCGCGTTTGCTTATAACGCGCCTTAAGGAGCAGGGTCATGAAAACCTGCGTTATTGCGAAATCCCGGAAATGGCGCACGGAATGAGCAGCCTTGGCCGCGAGGCGGCGAACGAGTTGGAGCAGGCTACGCTCGCATGGCTGTTTGACGATCCGTCAGCGGAGAATGTCTTTGAAAAGCACTGCGATCCCGATCCGCCGCTCGACCAGATAGCGCCTCCCTCAGCGCTCTAGAAACGAAGTGCCCCCGCCGGATCGCTCCGACGGGGGCATTCGCTTCTTCACAGAGGACCACTTTACCAGAAGAAGTCGTGGATTACGTCTACTACTTCACCGGTGTAGATATCGACGAGAATGACATCGTCATAATACCGAACCCAGCGATACGGTCCGTAAACTGCTGGCAGGCGGAAAGCCCATGGATCGTTGATGAAATAGCGCGGTTGGAAGAACAGACGGTCTAGGAAGAACCCGACGCCAATCCGGCTATAGAAGTGCGACCGGAACGGGGCATAGTAACGACCCAGACGGAAGATCCTGCGGTTGTTGGCCCGGAAATTCCGCCATCCGAACCGACGGTTGTTGCGCCAGCCACGGTTCCACTGGCGGAAGTTGCGACGCTCGCTCCGGACGCCCTGACGGAAGCCGCGGTTCTGCGCTCGGTTGCGAATCCGGCGATTCTCGGCCCGGTTTCTCTGACGCTCATTGCGGACGCCCTGACGGAAGCCACGGTTTTGTGCATTGTTCCGGATCCGACGGTTCTCGGCCCGATTGCCGCGCCGCTCGTTACGGACGCCCTGACGGAAGCCACGGTTTTGTGCATTGTTGCGGATCCGACGGTTCTCCGCCCGGTTCCCGCGCCGTTCATTGCGGACACCCTGACGGAAGCCACGGTTCTGAGCGTTGTTGCGGATGCGACGGTTTTCCGCACGGTTGTTGCGCCGCTCATTGCGAGTCACATTCCGGTTGGCCCGACGCACGTCCTGAGCACGGGCGTTCTGGCGCGGATTGATGTCCCGCTCCCGCGCCCGGACCCTGCGGTCCTGTGCCCTTTGATTTTGG
>JBCCOF010000046.1:0-18943 GCA_039025455.1 Pseudomonadota bacterium
GATAAAACTTGGCATTCCAGAGACGAAAACCGTAGGAATAATCATCGTCGCCGGCATCGTCAGTCTGCGGCTTCGTGATCGCTTGGACTGCCGCAATCCGCTCAGCACTCGGGCCTGTCGCAGCTTCACCTTCAGCCGCCTCTTCGCCTTCGGCGGCGTCTGCGCCACCACCTGTCATCGCAGCCAAATTGCTGTCGGTGGCAGATTCTTCTTCTGCTGCTGCGCTCGCAGCAAGCGCCGCGTTACTTTCAAGCGTCGCGACGCGGGCCTCCATCTCGGACAGCGCATTGCCATTCACTTCGGAGGCCGCGGTCAGCCGTTGAAGCTGGAGCTCGATCGCATCCAGCCGCGCTAGGATATCCGTAACTGCGGTAGTGGATGCCGGATTGGTGCTGGTCGCGGTGCGGGTTTCACCTTGAGAAATCTCTGGTTGAAATATCCGCCCGGCTCCATCGGGAAACACATTGCGCTGCAATGCACGGATTTCGGCTTCGATCTTGCGCAGCCGCGCTTCGGAGACCTGATCCTGAGCTAGTGCGGGAACGGGGCTGGTCGCGACGGTGGCAGCGGCCAAAGCAGCAGCCAAAAGGCGGATGGCGGGGGTCTTTGCGACGCGAATATTCATCTGTAATCGGCTCCTCTCTCAACCTGCCACGCGACACGGGGCCAAACCCCGAAGGCAGCGCGGTGCAGTTTGCGCCTGATTAAAATTCAAGCCTCTGTGCAGCGCTGTGCATGAACACGGGCCGAATCTGTGCCGCGTGACGCCACTCAAGTCGAGACCGAGATACTACGAAATCGGGGGGAAATCCGCCAAAGCGGCTCAGTTCGTCGCCGCGCCAGAGCCGCTTGGCGTGTCCGTCCGGGCCAAGAGCGCGCTTGCAGAGACCGGTTCGTCAGCGAGCTGGGTCGGTGTGTCGGCAAGTTTACGCACCGATTGCCCGTCAATCGTGATTTCGATCAGGTCCGGTCGGCCAGTGTTGATGCGCGGCTCCTGCGCGGATTTGGGCAAAGTGTAAGTCTCACCGCCACCCAAAACACCCTCATAAAGGCGCTCGCCATCCTCTTCGGAAATGCGCATCCAGATGCCCTCGACCGCAGTCAGAACCACTTGTCCCGATGCACTAGGCCCCGCCCCACCGGCTTGTTCAGCCGTGCCGGGCGTTTCACCGCCCGATGCATCGGCAACAGTTTCAGGCTCCTCATCAGGCAGCAACGACGGCAATTCTGCTCCGCCGCCGAAATAGGTGCTGACAAAAGCAATGGTTCCCACTGCGAGCAGCAGCGCGGCAAATGCGCCAAACCAAGCGAGACCCGCCGATGGCAGCTTCGCCGGATCCCCCGGCTCCATCCCGCCTGCAATCATCGAATGATGCGCGTGCCCATCGGCCAATTCGGACCGGACAAGGCCGGCAATCTTCTCCTCGTCCAGACCAACCTGCTTGGCATAATTTCGTGCGAAGCCAAGCGCGTAGGTGCGCGACGGCAGGTCTTCAAACTTTCCGGCCTCAACTTTTTCAAGGTGCCGCAAAGGAATGCGGGTCTCTGCCGCGATATGCGCCAGTTCGATGCCTTTGGCCTCACGCGCAGCGCGCAGCAAATCCGCCGCCCCTTCAAGCGGCAGTTCTTCTGCTTCCATTTCCGGTTCGCTGCTCATGTGACGGCCCATTTGTGCGTTTGTTGCCAACGCTGTTGGACTCCACAAACTCCACGCGAGCCATGCGTGTCAACGATTCAGTTGCGAATCGGCAAATGTGAGCGAGATTTTTCGAAAATTTACGAGTTTCAGGGGATCTTCAGTCAACTTCGATATCGCGTTCGGCGGCCCACGCGCTCAATTCGCTGCGCAAGTCGACAGCCGGATTGGAAAGCCATTCGTTCATCGCACCCGTGATGTCCGAAAGATCCACTCTGCGGACCAGCTCTTTGATCGGGCCGACTGCCGCCGGTGTAATCGACAGTCTGCGAAAACCGATGCCGAGCAATCCGAGCGCTTCCAGTCGTCGCCCACCCATTTCTCCGCAAACGCCTAGGCTGACCCCGCTGCCATTGGTTGATTGCACGACCCGGCGTAAAAACCGCATGATTGAGGGGCTGAGCCAGTCATAGCGTTGTGCGATATTCGGATTGGACCGATCCGCCGCGAACAGGAACTGGGTCAAATCATTGGTCCCGACCGAGAGAAAACTCAGTTTGGGCAGTAACAGATCGAGCACTTCAGCCAGTGCGGGCACTTCAAGCATCGCACCATAATGGATCGCCTCGGGCAGCAATTTCTTTTTGGAACGAAGAAACGCGTATTGCTCCTCAAACACCGCTTTTGCCGCGTCGAATTCCCATGGCTCGCTCACCATCGGGAACATTACATAGAGCGAGCGCCCGCCGCTGGCTTCGAGCAAAGAACGCGCCTGCGCTTTCATTAGGCCTTCGCGTTCGAGCGCGAGCCGCAAGGCGCGCCAGCCCATCGCCGGGTTCTCATCCGCTTTGCCCATATCCGAAGCGAGATAGGGCACCGTCTTGTCGCCGCCGATATCGACCGTGCGGAAGATAACCGGCTTGTCGCCGGCACTATCCATAACGTCGCGATAGAGCCGGGTCTGGCGCTCCCTTTGCGGCAGTGTCGCAGAGACGAGAAACTGGAATTCGGTGCGGAACAGTCCCACCCCGTCCGCTCCGGTCATGGCGAGCGAGCCGATATCGTCGCGAAGGCCCGCATTCATCATCACTTCGATCCGCGTGCCACAGCGGGTGAACGGCTCGACATCGCGCAGGCTGGCATAGGCGGCCTGACGCTCGCGCGATTTGGCAAAGCGCGCCGCGAAGGCATCGGCGATCTGGACTGACGGCCGGACCGTGATGCTGCCTTCGGTCGCATCGAGCAGCACTTCGTCGCCATCGCGGATAATCCCGCGCACGCCGCCTGTGCGGCCCAGCACCGGCACGCCCATCGCCCGAGCCACGATCACGACATGCGCGGTGAGCGAGCCTTCCTCTAGGATCACGCCTTTCAAGCGCCTTTTGTCATATTCGAGCAGTTCCGCCGGGCCGAGATTGCGCGCGATCAGGATGGTATCGCGCCGCAGACCTTGCGAGGCGGCGGTGCCGAGTTGACCCGAGACGATCCTGACCAAACGGTTCGCCAGATCTTCAAGATCATGCATCCGGTCGGCCAGCAGCGGATCATCAATCTCGCGCATCCGCATACGTGTATGCTGCTGGACCCGCTCGATCGCGGCCTCGGCGGTCAGCCCGCTGTCGATGGCCTCGTTGATGCGCCGCGACCAGCCCTCGTCATAGGCAAACATTTTATAGGTCTCGAGCACCTCTTCGTGCTCTCCGCCCACGCGAAATTCTGCCTGACCAGCGAGATTGTCGATCTGCTCGCGCATTTTGTCGAACGCGCGGTAAACCCGGTCGCGTTCGGCCTCGATATCGTCGGCGACGACCTGAGTGATCTGAACGCGCGGCTGGTGATAGACTGCCTGACCCGCGCCAAGTCCTTTTACCAATGTCAGTCCATTGACTGTTTGCTGGCCGGTTTGACCCGCTGTTAGCCCGCGCGCTTCCTCTTCATCAACAAGTTCCGCGTTGGCGATCAGCTCTGACATCACCATCGCGGTGGTCTGGAGCGCTTCGATCTCGACCTCTTCATAGCGGCGCGGCTCGACATGCTGCACGCAAAGGACGCCCACCGCACGCTCGCGATAGACGATGGGCACACCGGCAAAGGAGTGGAATTTGTCTTCGCCGGTTTCGGGGCGATACTGAAAGTCGGGATGCGCTTTGGCTTCGGCCAGGTTTAGCGTTTCGACATTGTGGGCGATGACGCCCGTCAGGCCTTCGCCAATCGCCATACGGGTGACGTGCACCGCGCTTTGATTGAGGCCCCGCGTGGCGAACAGTTCGAGCATCCCCTCACGCAGGAGATAGATCGAGCAAACCTCGCTGGTCAGGCTTTCGCCGACGATCTCCACCACGCGATCGAGTTTGCCCTGCGCATGCATGCGCGAGGCCATAATCTCGTGAAGGCGGGTGAGAATTTGGCGGGCGGAGGCGGCGGCGGTCATTGTTTCTTCGGCTTAGTCAGTCCCAGCCGCAAAAGCAAAAAGCAACACCGCGTACCTACCGCTCCAGAATGGAAACAAATCGAGCCGCTTCAGGCGCGCGAGAGTTCCTCTTTTATTCGGAGCTTTAGCTTTTTGATGTTCTGGATCGTCGCAGCATCTGGGGCCGGTCTGGCCATTTCTTCGCGCAGGCGGGCCTCGTACCCGTCATGCTTTGATTGGAGAGCATTCAGATGTGATGAAGCTGCGGAAGATGCCATTATGCGTTCTCCTATAGTGTTCGCAGGGGTTCGCCCCCACCGGGAACGACTCGCACCACAGGACGGCCGAGCCGTTGATTTCCAAGAAACCACATTCAGGCTATCTTGCAAAGCACTACAAAGACGTGAATCGATGTGTCTGCGTAACAATACGGTGAACCGAGGCCGTTGACGGTGTATCTGGGTGCAAGGACAAAACGATTGGCTCGCCGAATCAGGCATTTTTGCGTAGAGGCCGCGACAGAACCCAGGTGGGCCACAAGGCGAAAGGACACAGCAATCAATGATTGAGCAGGAGCTTCAAAAACGGCTCGAATTGCTCAAGACCGAGCACAGCGATCTCGACGCGGCGATTGCGGCGCTGACGGAGGCTGGCTCGGGCGATCAATTGCAGATTGCACGGCTGAAAAAACGCAAATTGCGCCTCAAAGATCAAATCGCGATTATCGAAGACACATTATTGCCAGACATCATCGCTTGATGTCCCCAGCCATTCAGCTTGCGTCCTGCGCCGCTGCCGTTTCTGTATCACCCTAGGACAGAGCGGCACTTTCAACGGGATAGCCCAAAGGCTTGGGTAGCGGGACGAAGGTCGAAAGCGTAGCGCCTTCCGCCTGTCATGGTCCGCACCAGCAATCTTTCCGGCCCGATTATCGAGGCATTGTACAGCGAAGCGCTGGTGCTGGCCGATGAAGTGCGCGCAGTCTTCGCGCTGGGGGCTCACGATCCGATCAGCGGCAACGAAGCGATGGTGCGGCTCGCACTTTCGACCGAGGGGCTTAAGACGACGACGCGAATGATGCACATCCTTGCATGGCTGCTGAACCAGCGCGCTTTCTTCTCCGGCGAGCTGTCGGAGAAACAGGTGCGTTTGCATGGGACACTGCCCGATGATCGTCTGTCCGACCCGCATCAGATCGCGCTGCTCGAACCGGAGACCTGCGCGCTGATCGCAGAGACCGAGCACTTGCACAGCCGCATTGCACGGCTTGATGCAGCATGGCGGAAGAACTTTGAAAACGCATCGCCAGCGCGCGCTTTTCAGGACCGGATTGGCCGCGAATTCGGGCAGCGTTAGACCGCGCTTAAGGCCTTCTTCCAACGCTCCAATCTCTCCTCGCGGGCATCGACGCTCATAGAAGGATCGAACCGTTTGAGTTTTCCGCGCATGGCCTGAGCGGCGTTTTCCAGATCCGGATACAGCCCTGCACCCGCCGCTGCCAACATCGCCGCGCCGAGCGCCGTTGTTTCGACAAAGCCCGGCCGCTCAACCGGCACGCCGAGCATATCAGCAAGGTCTTGCGCCATCCAGTTGTTCGCCGACATCCCGCCATCAATCCTCAGCGTCTCCCACGCAGTTCCGTCGGCGGCAAAAGCCTGCGCAAGATCGTAGGTCTGATGGGCCATCGCCTCCAGCGCAGCCCGCGCCAGTTCAGCCTTCCCGCTTGAAAAGCTGAGGCCGGTTATCACGCCGCGAGCATTGGGCAGCCAATGGGGTGCTCCCAGTCCGGCAAGCGCAGGGACAATCGTCACCCCGCCGGTGTCCGTTATGGACCGGGCCAGTTCCTCGGTCTGGCTTGCAACATCGACAATTCCAAGTGAGTCACGCAGCCATTGGATTAGGCTACCCGCTACAAACACTGATCCTTCGATGGCATAGGTTCGCTCGCCGCCAATCTGGGTCAGCACAGTGCCGAGCAGGCGGTTTTTCGATTGCGGGATCGCCGTACCTTGGTTGGTCAGAACAAAGGCGCCGGTGCCAAAGGTCGCCTTGGTCTGGCCCGGTGCGAGGCAGGCCTGGCCGATGGTCGCGGCCTGCTGGTCACCTGCAATGCCGGTGATCGGTATCTGACGCCCGAAAAGTCTTGCAGAGGTCTTCGCCAAAGCGCCCGACATATCGACCACTTGTGGCAAAGCCGCGTGGGGCACGCCGAGCAGGTCGCACAGCCCCTCGTCAAACTGCGCGCCCGCCAGTTCGAGCAGCAAAGTGCGGCTGGCATTGCTCGCATCGGTGATATGCTCGCCGCCGGTCAGCTTGAAGATCAGCCAGCTTTCCACCGTGCCAAACGCCAATGTCCCAGCATCAGCAGCCGCACGCACATCTGGCACATTGTCGAGCATCCAGCGCATTTTCGTGCCCGAGAAATACGGATCGAGCAGGAGGCCAGTGCGGCGTTGCACCTCTGCCTCATGCCCCGCTGCGCGCAATTCCTCGCAAAACGGCTCGGTCCGCCGGTCCTGCCACACAATCGCGCGGGTCAGCGGCTCGCCCGTATTCTTGTCCCACGCCACCACGGTCTCGCGCTGGTTGGTGATGCCGATCCCGGCAATCATCGCCGCGCCGCCCGCTCTGGGGATGACATCAAGCGCGCATTGCAGGGTCTTTTCCCAGATCTCCGCCGCGTCATGCTCGACCCAGCCGCCTTTCGGATAATGCTGGGTCAGCTCCTGCTGCTCGCTGGCGACAAGCACCCCGTCGCTCGCAAACAGCATTGCGCGGGTGGAGGTCGTGCCTTCATCAAGGACGAGGATGTAGTCGGACATATTTGTGGCGCTCTCCTGTTTGCAAATCCTCTAACCGTTCGTGTCGAGCGAAGTCGAGACACTAAAGCCGAGACCGGAAAAGCAAGCCACCTCTCGACTTCGCACGAGGCGAACGGCATTAGGCAAGTCATGGCTGGCTTACCCCCCAAACCATGGCCCACTGGCAAGGCCGAGCAGTTGGAACCCCTGGTGCGGCGCGTGCTCGCACCCAACCCCTCGCCTTACACCTATACCGGCACGCAGACCTATGTGGTCGGAGAGGCTGGTGGACCGGATTGCGCGGTGATCGACCCCGGCCCGAATGATCCGGCGCATATCGACGCAATCATAGACGCTGTGGGCGATGCCACCATCATCGCGATCATGTGCACCCACACCCACCGCGACCATTCGCCCGCCGCCGCGCCTTTGGCCGAGCGGACCGGAGCTCCGGTTGTCGGCTGCGCTCCGCTTGTATTGCGGGTCGCCGGACCACGCTCGGACGAGGCATTCGACACCACTTACGCGCCAGACCGCGTGCTCGAAGATGGCGAGGCGATGCGCGGCACCGGTTGGACGCTCACGGCGGTCGCGACGCCCGGTCACACCTCGAACCATCTGTGCTTCGCGCTAGAGGAAAGCGGCGCTTTGTTCACCGGCGACCATGTCATGGGATGGTCCACCAGCGTCGTGATCCCGCCCGACGGCGATATGGGCGACTACATGGCGAGCCTTGAGAAACTGCAAGCGCGCGAGGACACGGTCTATCACTCGGCCCACGGCGCCGCGATCACCAAGCCAAAGCAGCTTGTGCGCGGCATGATCGGGCACCGCCGCCAGCGCGAAAACCAGATTTTGCGCTTGATGGCCGAGGCTGCGCGACCGGTCAGGGACTTCATTCCCGAGATGTATAAAGGCCTGGACAAGCGTCTGATCCCGGCGGCGGAAATGAGCGTCACGGCGCATCTGATCGATCTGGAACGGCGAGGCCTTGCAGTGCAGGAGGATGGAACATGGCGAGCGATCTGAAGCCGCAGGACAACGCGGTGCAGGCAGAGGTGCTGACACCCGAAACGCCCATCGCCACGCGCGAGGATGGCGGAGTGCTCGGCACCCATGGCGAACGCCTGCTGTTCGTGCTCGTCGCGGTGCTGGTGGCGCTCGCGCTGTTTCTCGGCTGGCGCGCCTATTTCTATCAGGAAGAAGGCGATCCCGTCGCCAGCGCCATGCTCGCTTTTGAAAAGCAGAACTCGCTTGTGGTGTTCTCCAGCCGTTTCGAAGTTGTAGCCGAAAGCGAGTTTGAACAGACCATCGCCACCATTCCGGTGCGCCAGGTGCGCCAGGCGGCGATTATCCCCGCCTCGATCGATTACCGGCTAGACTTGTCCGCGATGGACGCGTCGTCATTCGAGTGGGACGAGGAGACGCAAACGCTCAACGTGCTGCTGCCCCAACTGCAATCCTCGCGCCCCAATCTCGACGAGAGCAAAGCGCGGATCTTCACCGAGGGGCTGCTCAACACCGGCGGCTCGCAGCAATTGCTGTCCGAGAGCAATTCCGAGGTTGCCGAACGAAAGGCGCAGGCCTTTGCCAAAAACCCCGAAATCCTGAGCCTCTCCCGCAGCGCCGCGAAGGATGCGGTCCGGCAGAATCTGGCAATTCCGCTTCAGGTGGCAGGTTACGAAGGCGCGCGGGTTGAAGTGCGGTTTGCGGGTGAGTGAGAGATTTTGGGTAGAATGTGGACGGTCTGGTTTTCATCCTACGAAGGCCAAAGCGGACCTAAATCACACCAAGCGCAGATGGCGGCTCACGACCCAATTGCGGTCATCGGCCTCTTGTAAGATCCACAATCTGGTTAGTCTCGAAGTATGGCACGTCAGATAACCGTAGTCTCATCGATTTCATTGGCAGTGCTGGGGGCTGTTGCCATGATTGGTTGGTGGTACGCGGACCGGCCCAGCATTGCCCGAGTCATCTGCGAGGCTGGCTTGCCAAATCTTACTCGTCCAAACGATCTGGCCAAGGATGAGCTAGGTTGCACACCCCTTTCTGAGCGTAGGGAAATCAGCGGACTCGCTCTCAGCCTTTCGGCTTTCAGAAGCAACGTGTTCGAGCCGTATAAAGGAGAGAAAGAGCTTCTCGGCGGATATAGCGCTTGGCTTGTATGTTTGCCTGGTCGGTGCGTCGATCGCTTGAAAAAGCTCGATTCAATCCTGCCACGAGAATGCGGGTTGAGACCTGATGGAGTCCCATGGAGTTGGGTGCGAGTCGAAGGCTGGGTCACACTTGAAGATGGACAGTATGGTGATCTTGGCCTGTTCCGTCGAAAGTTCTATGTTGATCGGATTGTTGAGATCTCGAGCCCGCCAATTGAAATTTTGCGAGAGCGAGAAAGTCAGCTCAAGGAAGTTGGATTGTGCTGAGGGCAATGCCCGCTTTCACCCCAATCTGCGACACAAGCAGTCAGGGCAAATTCCGTATGCTTTTGGCGATTGGCGTACTAGCTCTTTGTGTCCGACATTGGGTCGAAACCCGACATCCGCTAACCCAGCGCACCCTTGGCAAAATCCTCCGCCAGCTGAAACTTCTGGATCTTGCCCGAGCCGGTCAGCGGGAATTCCTTGAGCCACACCCAATGCGCCGGTGTTTTCTGGGGCGACAGGCGTTCGCGCACAAAGGCTTTTAGTTCATCATCCGATGGCCGCTCGGCACCCTCTGCAAGCCGCATAAAGCACGCGACAATCTCGCCCCATTTCTCGTCGGGCACGCCCGCGATTGCGACCTCGGCGATGGCGGGATGCTCGATCAGCGCGGCCTCTATCTCGGCGGGGAACAGGTTTTCACCGCCGCGAATGATCATCTCTTTCACGCGGCCCGTGATCTTGAGGTAACCGCTCGCCGCCATCGTCCCCAGATCGCCCGTATGAAGCCAGCCATCCGCGTCGATGGTCTCCGCCGTGGCTTGCGGATTGTCGTTGTAACCCGCCATCTGGTTGTAGCCGCGCATGCAAATTTCGCCCTGCTCGCCAATCGCGCAGACGGTGTTGTCTTGCGGGGACAGGATCGCGACCTCGATATGGCCAATCGGCTGGCCAATCGTTTCGATCAGCTCTTCGCCCGTGTCGGTCGGCCAAACAGCGGTGATCGCCGGATATGTTTCGGTCTGGCCGTACACGATCAGGATCGGCACCCCGAATGTCGCTTGCGCCGCCGCGTTCAGCGCCGGGGGCACCATCGCCCCGCCGGCCACCACATTCTCGACGCCGGACACATCCGTGCCGGTCGCTTTGGCCGCTTCGATCACGGCGAAGATCATGGTGGGCACGCCGCCCAAAATCTCAGGCTTTTCGCGCTCGATTGCCTTGGCAACGGCGACGGGGTCGAACACAGACACCAGCATCAAGGTAGCGCCGTGCGATAACACGCCCAGCACGCACACCGCGCTGCCTGCTGTGTGGAACAGCGGGAAGGGGCACATGACCGTTTTGCCGGGCGCAAGGTTCCAGCGGACGAATACATCGTAATTGCTCTGGATCAGACCATGCTGGTGGAGCAGCACGCCTTTGGGAAAGCCCGTCGTGCCCGATGTGTATTGGATCATCACGATGTCGTGCGGCTCGGTCGGACGCAGTTCGCCGTCCCCCTCGCCCGCGAACAGCTCGCCGTGATCGGTGATATCGATAATGTACTCTGAGGCCGCCGTTCCGGCCGCAGCTTCGTCAACAATCGGTCGCAGCGCAGAACCACGCACATTGGGCTGGTAATAGACTGCGCCAGAGCCCGATTGTTCGAGCACATAACGCACTTCGCGCGCAATGAAGGATGGATTGACCGTCACAATCGTCAGCCCCGCAAGCGCCGCGCCCAGCTGAACCAGCACCCATTCGGGGCAATTGCCACCCATAATCGCGATCCGCGTGCCCGCGACATGGCGCGAGGCGAGCGCGCGTCCGCAGCGCTCAGCATCTTTCAACAATTCGGCGTAGGTCCATTCGCGCCCGACCGTCCCGTCGGCCACCAATTCGCGCAGCGCCATCGCATCGGGGCGCTCCTTTGCCTGTCCGCGCAGCACCTCTTCAATCGTGCGTTCGCTGTAAGCGGTATCGGCTTGAGCCGGAAAATAGGATTCCGGCAAATCGAGCTTGTACATGGTCCTCTCCTTGGGCCCCACCCTAGCCAAAACGCTCGCAAATCCTAGAAAAATACCTATATCCTTGGCAGAAAGGTCAGGGATTTACCGATGGGATTTAAAATAGTGCCACCTCACGGAGACGAGCTGCTCGCCGAGATCAATCGGCTGCGCAAAGAGCGCAATGCGGTGATCCTCGCGCATTATTACCAGACCCCCGATATTCAGGATATTGCAGACTTTGTGGGCGACAGTCTCGAACTGTCGCGCAAGGCGGCAGAGACCGATGCCGATGTCATCCTGTTTTGCGGGGTGAAGTTCATGGCCGATACGGCCAAGATCCTCTCGCCTGAAAAGACTGTAATCCTGCCCGATATGGATGCGGGGTGCAGCCTCGAAGACAGCTGCCCGCCCGAGAAATTTCAGGCCTTCCGCGAGGCAAACCCCGATCACATCGCGCTGACCTATATCAATTGCTCGACCGAGGTTAAGGCGCTCAGCGACATCATCGTGACCAGCTCCAGCGCGGAAACGATCCTTGAGCAAATCCCGCGCGATCAGAAGATCATCTTCGGCCCCGACCGTCACCTTGGCGGATGGCTAAGCCGCAAATTTGACCGCGAGATGCTGCTATGGCCGGGCGTGTGCATTGTGCACGAGGCATTCAGCGAGACCGAGCTGCTCAAGCTGAAAGAGCAACACCCCGACGCGCCGATTGCCGCGCACCCGGAATGCCCGCCCACAATCGTCGACCACGCCGATCACGTCGGCTCGACCAGCTCGATCCTGAAATTCGCGAAGAACTTCGAAGGCGACACCCTGATCGTCGCGACCGAGCCGCACATCATGCACCAGATGGAAAAGGCGCTGCCCGAAAAGACCTTTATCGGTGCCCCTGGCGCAGACGGAAACTGCTCGTGCAATATCTGCCCCTATATGGCGCTCAACACGATGGAGAAAATGTACACCGCCCTGCGCGATCTGGAGCCAAGGATCGAGATCGAGGAAGGCATGCGATTGAAGGCGAAGGCGAGCCTTGACCGGATGCTGGAGATGGCGAGCGGGACCGTTGGCTTGGGGGATTTGGGTAAGGTGCCGTTTTCGGTGGGGTGATTGGCTGAAAAGGGGGAATAGGCAGCCTGGTGGATGCGCTTTATTTTGGGCGCATGACCGATAATGAGCTTAAAGCAATTCGACTGGTTGATCAGTCCGAAACCCCAGTCAGAACCATATTCGCAATTCTTGTCGTCAAATTACCCTGGAAGACAGGACTGGTGCTATTTGCCCTAGATGCCAGCTTTCGCTGGCAAGACGTGGTGCTTGGGTTGTTGTCCTAATTCGTCACCCCAGCGAAAGCTGGGGTCTCAGGGTTCTAGGAAAGAAGCTTCAGGAAAAGATCATCTCGACCCGGGTTCTGCTTCTCAATTGCCTCAATCTTCCAGTCCCGTTTCCACGCCTTCATCGCTTTCTCGCGAGCGATGGCGTTTTCGATGGTCGGATATTCCTCCAGATAGACGAGCCGCTTGCAGTTGTATTTCGCGTTGAACTCCCCGCCGTTACCCTCGCGATGTTGAGCGACGCGCGCGGCCAGATCAGCCGTCACTCCGATGTAGAGCACGCCGTAGCGTTTGTTCGTCATGATGTAGACATAGCCGCCGCGCTGCATTTATTAGCCTCCCGCGGTGCCGCCTGAGACCCCAGCTTTCGCTGGAGTGACGGTTTTTCTCTGCGTCGCCCGAGCCACCACCAGAGCGCTCCCCAACAGCACCATCCCCAGCACATCCAGCGGCACCAACACCTCGCCAAACATGCTGTACCCGATCACCGCCGCCACGGCTGGCTGGGTCAGCAGCGCCAACCCGATGATCAGCGGCGGGAAGTGGCCCAGCGAATAGACCAGCAGGCCCTGCCCGATCAGCTGGCTTGTCACGAACAGCGCAACAATCGGGGTCCAGTTGGTCGGCCACACCGGCTCTCCCAAGGCCAGCGCCAGCGCCAGCAGCACCGGGCAGGCGAACACGCTCACCCACACCAGCAGGCTCCATGATCCGAACCGCGCCCGCTCGCCCTGCAAGGTCAGCAGATAGACCGCGTAGAGCAATCCGGCGGTGATGCAGAACAAGTCGCCCGCAAAGGTCTGGGTCGAAATCTCCAGACTGCGCCCGAGCAATATCCCCGCTCCGCCAAGCGCGCAGACTATCGCCAGCCACTCCATCCCGCGCGGCAGCATACGCGCGACGATAAAGCCCCAGAACAAAAGGATGATCGATCCGGCATTGCCGAACATGGTCGCGTTGCCCAGCCGCGTCATCCCGATGCCGATATGCCAGCTGGCGAGATCACCCGCGAAGGCCAGCGATCCAACCGCGACCAGCACCAGCGTCTTGCGCGGCATCCCGCCGATCCGCTGCCCCGCGATCCGCGCAAACAGCACCAGAAACGGGAGCGCCAGAAACAACCGCCAGAACGCCGCGCTTACCGCGCCCGTATCGGTCATCCGCACCAGCCCCGGCCCCAAAGCCAGCGCAATATTCCCGCCCAACAAGGCCGCGAAGAGCAACACGCTGCGCAGCGGAGTCACCCGTCTAGCAAGCCCGTCTTTTGCACCCAGCGGTTTTTCCATGCTTGCGCCCTAGCCCCAACGCCTCCAAGTGGATAGCCAATTGAAACCCAATGGGAGGATTTCACAAATGCATGACGTTCTATTCCAGCCGCTGAAAATGGGCGCGCTCGAAGCCAAAAACCGGATCTTTATGGCTCCGTTGACCCGTGGCCGCGCAGCCAAGCCGATGTTCACGCCGAACGCAATGATGGGCACCTATTACAAACAGCGCGCCAATGCCGGCATGATCCTTACCGAAGCGACCGGGATCAGCGTTGAGGGCCTGGGCTGGCCGAGCGCGCCGGGCATCTGGAGCGATGAACAGACCGAAGCGTGGAAGCCGATTGTCAAAGGCGTCCATGATGAAGGCGGCATGATTGTGATGCAGCTGTGGCATATGGGCCGGATTGTGCATCCCTATTTCCTCGACGGAGAACCGCCCTTTTCGGCGAGCGCGACCAAGGCGCCAGGCGCAGCGCACACGCCCGAAGGCAAACAGGATTACGTGACCGCACGCGCCATGACGAAGGAAGACATTGATCGCACCATCGGCGATTATCGCCGCGCGGCCGAGAACGCGAAGAAAGCGGGCTTTGACGGTGTGCAATTGCACGGCGCGAACGGCTATCTGGTGGACCAGTTCCTGCGCGACAATTGCAACCTGCGCACCGACGAATATGGCGGCAGCCCCGAAAACCGCACCCGCTTCATGCGCGAAGTGCTCGAAGCGATTATTGATGTATGGGGCGCGGACCGCGTTGGCATTCGCCTCTCGCCCAATGGCGACTCGCAAGGGGCCGATGACAGCAATCCCGAAGCGACATTCGGCGCGGCGGCGCGGGTGTGCGAGGAACTGGGCCTCGCCTTTGTCGAATTGCGCCAGCCCGGACCCGATGGCACTTTCGGCCAAACCGATGTGCCCAAGCAGGATGGCGTTATCAGCGCGAATTATTCCGGCCCCGTCATCCTCAATTCGGACTACAGCGCCGAAGAAGCCGACGCCGATGTCTCTAGCGGGCGCTGCGCTGCGGTCAGCTTTGGCCGCCCCTATATCTCGAACCCCGATCTCGCCGCACGGATCAAGGCAGGCGCGCCATTCAACCCGAACAAGGATGTGCCCAAAAGCTGGTATTTCCCGATCCCCGAAGGATATATCGACTATCCAACGATGGAAGAGGAAGCCGCCGCCAGCGCGGCCTGAGCTTGCGGACAAGTCGGGCGGTTGGGCCTAGTCTGACTCGTCCTCATCCGCTTCGCCACCTTCATCGCCGTTGGCTCCAGCGCCATCCGCGCGCTTGGCCGGCGGCGATTGCGATTCCAACTGCTCGAACGGGATCATATCGTCGCTGATCGTGCCGCCCAGCACATCGCCTTCCGCCTTGCCGCCCTGTTCGGCGGCGGCGGCGTCAGGGTCCGCTTCGTCCTCGCACGCGGCAAGGAGCAGGACCAAAGCAGGGGCGGCGAGAAGTGTAGCACGATTGATCTGAAGGCTGTTCATCCGCACGCCTTTCGCCCCGAAGCCCCAAGCGCGTCAAGGAATTCATCGGCGCGCGCGATCAAAGCCTCGTCCCATTGCGCCGTGGTCACACTGAGACCCAACCGCGCAAGGCTGGTCACGCCAAATTCGTCAATGCCGCAGGGCACGATGCCGGTAAAATGCGACAGGTCGGGATCGAGATTGACCGAGAAGCCGTGCATCGTGACCCAGCGGCGCACCCGCACGCCGATTGCGCCGATCTTGGCCTCGCGCCCGTCAATATCCTTGGTCCAGATGCCAACGCGCCCTTCTGCCCGCCAGCTTTCGACCCCGAAATCGGCGAGCGTCGCGATCACCCAGCCCTCGATTGCATGGACGAAACAGCGCACATCCTTGCCGCGCTTGTTCAGGTCCAGCATCAGATAGCCGACCCGCTGTCCCGGCCCGTGATAGGTGTAACGACCGCCCCGGCCTGCTTCGACCACGTCAAAGCGCGGATCGACCAGTTCGGCCGGATCAGCGCTGGTCCCGGCGGTGTAGACTGGCGGATGTTCGAGCAGCCAGATCAGCTCATCCGCTTCACCCTTTGACACCGCACCATTGCGCGCTTCCATTGCTTCAAGCGCCTCGGTGAAGGCGACAGGCGCGGTGTCGCGACGCCATTCGGGCGGCGTTGGGTCGTCGGGAGTGAGTGCAGCACTTGCCATCCCCGATGGGTGGGGGCATTGCGTTAGGGAATCAAGGGGGCCGGTGCGGTCGAACCGATGGAGACACCATGAACTTCGACATGAATGCAGTCTGGTCGCGCGGAATTGATCTCGTGCGCGAGAATTTTCAGCTGCTGGCAGTGATTGCTGCGGTGTTCCTGCTGCTGCCGACTTTGGCGATCTATCTGTTGATCCCTGACTTCCAGTCATTCGCCGAGCCGGGCGCGAACCCGGATGTGGTTGCGGAAAAGATGGGAGAGATTCTCGGTCCGTTCATCGGGATCATCTCGATAACGTCGCTGTTTCAGTTCGCAGGCTATGGCGCGATGATTGCCCTGATGGGCGACCACCGGCCCACCGTTGGCGAAGCTTTGGGCAAAGGGCTGATGACGGTGCCCAGTCTGATCGCCGTGCTGATCCTCTTTGCGCTCGCTTACATGCTGGGCGCATTCATTGTACTGATACCCTTCGCGCTGCTCGCCGCTGCAATCGGTGTTCCCGGATTTGCGATTGTCGCCATTGTTCCAGTGCTCGTTTTTATTGTTTGGCTGATGGCGCGCATGTCGATGACCATGCCCTCGTTGGTGCTGGGCAACAGCCTCAACCCGATCAAAGCAATCACCAACAGCTTCAAACTGACCGCACCGAAGCAATGGTCGATCTTGCTCTTCTGGGTCATGATCATTGTGGCGTTTATGGTGATCAGCGTCCTGCTAAACGGCGTGGTGAGCGTCTTTGCAGCCCTAGCCGGTTCGGGCTTGGGTTCACTGGTGATCGTGGGGCTTGCCAACGGTGTGACGAGCATGATCACGGGCATGGTGATGTGCGGATTGACCGCCGCGATGTTCGGCCAGCTCTCCGGCCCGAGCGATGCAGCTATCGAAGAGACCTTTGGCTAAATCCCGGCTCAGTTATCCTTGGCTTTCCACGCCCAATAGAGCTTGCACGGCAGGATATTGAGCCACTCGAACCCTTCATCAATCCGCTCGAAGAACGGGCGCGAGAGGTCGCGCACCGCCGACGTGAATTGATAGGCCAGAAAGCCCCCGCCGGGTCGCAAGACTGTGTGCGTCGACTCCGCGATTTTCTCCGCGACCCCATCGGGTAGAGTCGAAAATGGCAGGCCCGACAGGATATAATTCGCGCCATCGACGCCCATATCGGCAAGGATCTGCTCGACATCTTCGGCGGAACCCAGCACCGCCGTGAATCTCTTGTCGCGGATCGTGCGGTTGAGATGATCGACGTAAAGCGGGTTGGTATCGATCGCGACATAGATCGCGTCACCGCGCATATTATCGAGCACCGTGCGGCAAAAGGTGCCGATGCCCGGGCCATATTCGACGAACACCTCGCATTCGCCCCAGTCGACCGGGGCCAGCATCTTGCGAATGGTGAAGCGCGAGGACGGGATGATCGAGCCGACCATGCGCGGATGCTCCAGAAAACCCTGAAAAAACACCGCACAATTGGCGGCATATTCGCGCCAGCTGCTGCGTGAAACCTTGCGTTTGATTGCGGCTGAAATGTTGCCAGTCATATTTGCTCGCTTTGGCGATGAAACATTGAGCGTGAATCTATGCGGAGCATCAATGGGTTTGCAAGTGCCGCTGCGCTGTCATAGCGACAATACCATGAGCGGCACCCAGCAGCCCCCGGTTTCCGAAGAAACTTCCAACAACACCGCCAAGCCCGCGATTTCCAACGGGCGCATGGCCCTGCTGTTCACAGTCATGTTGGTGACAGCAGCGGGCAACACCGCGATGCACTCGGTGATGCCATCAATCGGCACCGCTTTGAAAGTCGATGATGTCTGGATCAGCCTCGCTTACAGCTGGTCTGCCCTTCTCTGGGTCGTTTGTGCTCCGATATGGGCCCGTCGGTCAGACAAGCGCGGGCGCAAGGCGATGATGGCTCTGGGGCTGGTGGGCTTCGTGGTCTCGATGGCGCTGTGCGGGCTGGTGCTGTGGGCCGGGCTGGCCGGGTGGATGACGGCCCTGTGGGCGCTGCTCGCCTTTGCCGCCGCGCGCAGCCTTTATGGCGGGTTTGGCAGCGCTGCTCCGCCAGCAGTCCAGGCCTATGTCGCCTCGCGCACTCCGCGCTCGGAGCGGACCAAGGCCTTGTCGCTGATCGCATCGAGCTTCGGGCTTGGCACCGTGTTCGGCCCCGTGCTCGCGCCGCTCATGGTGGTGTCGTTTCTGGGGATCGGCTTGACCGGACCGTTTATCGGCTTTGCACTCGTGGGGCTTGCGGCACTCGTCCTGCTGCGCCTGCGACTGCCTAATGACGAGCCGCAATTTGCAGCGCGCGGGCGTACCTATGGCGCGCCTTACGCCGATGGATCGCATAGCGACGATCCGAAGCATCACAGCGCTGATGGCGAGGATTCCGGTGAAGAGGTCGAGGACGAAACCGCGTCAGCCTCGACCAGCGTGGAGCGCTTGCGCTGGACCGATCAACGCTTGCGCCCCTGGATCATGGCGGGAATTGTCGGCGGGCACGCGCAGGCAATGATCATGGGGATCACCGGCTTTTTGGTGCTGGACCGGCTTAACCTGCGTGACACCCCTGCCGAGGGCACTGGCCCGGTCAGCCTCGTCCTGATGTGCGGAGCGCTGGCGACTTTGCTTGCACAATGGGGGATCATCCCGCGCTTCAATCTGGGCCCGCGCGCCGCGACATTGTCGGGGATCATGGTTGCGGCTTTTGGCACAGCGGTTCTGGGTGGAGCCTATCAGATTCACACGATTGCGCTGGGCTATTCCATCGCTTCGCTTGGCTTCGGATTGTTCAGACCCGGAACCACGGCCGGCACCTCGCTGGCTGTCACCCGCGCCGAGCAGGGCCAAGCGTCAGGCATCGTGGCATCAGTTGCTGGTATGAGCTTCGTCTATGCTCCAGCGCTTGGCGTGCTGCTTTACAATTATGATGACTGGATCGGCTTCGGCCTGATCATAGGCCTGTGTTTCCTGGTCGCCGCAACTGGATGGCGCTCGCTTCAGGCCGACAGCCTGCTGACCAAAGACCGCGCTTAGAGAAGAGCGAGCACGTTATCCTGAGGTCGACACAGGGCCACACCCTTCTCGGTCTCGACCAGCGGGCGATTGATCAGGATCGGATCGGCGGCCATCGCATCGAGCACCGTATCGTCATCCGCATCGGGCAGTCCGCGCTCCTCGGC
>JBCCOF010000047.1:0-18935 GCA_039025455.1 Pseudomonadota bacterium
CCAAATCCGATATCTCCGATACCTCGATGCTCGAACCAGCATCGCCTATGGCTACGGTGTATCCGGCGCTATCATCAATGGGGCGAAAGAGATTGTATTCCTTTGCGCGGGGGCCTTCGCGGCAAAGACGTACGGGCTTTGATGGTCCAGCATCTTCATCAAGACCGCTGAGAGAGCTGGCTAACATTAGAGCTGCTGCCATCCCCTCGTTGCCGCCACGCGCCACTGGTTCTGCGCGGCTGTAGTTCACTGTGTTGCTGCACTGCTCGACAAAGTAGGCCGGGTTGTCTGACACATCTTCGAGCGCGGGCAGCCCCGCCAAAGTGCTCTTTGTCAGCGTCTCCAACTCGCCCACGTTCAGACGCTCCGAACTGATGCGAACTTTGATGAGCCATTCGCCTGCGCGGTAAATCGCAGCGGCGGTGCTTATGGCCCTGCCTTGCACTTTGGTCACAGCGTATTGCCCGCTTTCAACCGAGCCACCAGGGGGCACAAATGTACCAACTTTAAGATCATCAAGATCAATTTTGCCAAAGTCATCACTGCGTACGTTGATGGCGACCAGTGTTCTATCGAACCAGATCGCGGGATTGGGATTACCGGGGCGATAGGCGTAGATCGTCAGAAATGTGCTGGTGGCTTGCTCGTAATAACTCGCCGATACGTTAGTTTGTCGCTTTTCAAAGGCGCTGACACGCATACGCTCGAACGTACCGATGTTCGGTGGAAACTCCATCTCGGTCCAGTCATGCTCCCACGTGGCATTGTCTGGCACGTACAAATCTTCGGGTTGAGCACTCGCAGGAACAGTTGCTGCAAAGCTCAGCGCTAGGGCTGCTGTGCATTGGATCAGGGCTTTTGGGGCAGGCATAACAGACCAATCTCCGTGTTAACGAGGATCAGACTACCGAAACGCCATGTCGGCGCAACCGCTTGCGCCAAGAAGGCCAATCAGGTGGGATTACGGCGCGCCATAAAGGCGAGGCGTTCGAACAGCATCACATCCTGCTCGTTCTTGAGCAGCGCGCCATGCAGCGGCGGAATGGCGCTGTTGGGGTTGCTGTCTTGCAGGATTTCCAGCGGCATATCTTCGTTCAGCAGCAGCTTGAGCCAGTCGAGCAATTCGCTGGTCGATGGCTTTTTCTTTAGGCCCGGCACCTCGCGAAGCTCGTAGAAGATGTCCATCGCCTTCTTGACCAGCGTCTTCTGGATATCGGGAAAGTGCACATCGATTATTGATTGCATCACATCGCGGTCCGGGAATTTGATATAGTGGAAGAAACACCGGCGCAAGAACGCGTCCGGCAGTTCCTTTTCATTGTTCGAAGTGATGACCACAATCGGGCGCTCTTTCGCCTCGATCCGCTCCTGCGTTTCGTAAACGTCGAAGCTCATCCGGTCGAGCTCCTGCAACAGATCGTTGGGAAACTCGATGTCAGCCTTGTCGATCTCGTCGATCAGCAGGACGGGCAGTTCAGGCGCGGTGAAGGCTTCCCACAGCTTGCCCTTCTTAATGTAATTGCGGATATCGTGAACGCGCTCTTCGCCGAGCTGGCCATCGCGCAAACGCGCCACTGCGTCATATTCGTAGAGGCCCTGCTGCGCTTTGGTTGACGATTTGATGTTCCATTCGATCAGCGGAGCATTGATCGCTTTGGCAATTTCATGCGCCAGAACTGTCTTGCCCGTACCCGGCTCACCTTTCACCAAAAGCGGGCGGCGAAGCTTCACCGCAGCGTTGACCGCCACTTTGAGGTCTTCGGTGGCGATGTAGTTGCTGGTGCCTTCAAAGCGGGTTTCGTCTGCCATGGGGTTTCCTGATTGGTCTGGAATCAAAACTAAGTTTTGCCGACGCGTTAAGGGGCACCGCCCCTCGACGCAAGAGGCCCGATCCTTCGATTAGCGCGGAAATGCAAGAATACGCTGGGCGATCAGTTCCAGAGTCGACTGCTCCACATTGGCTTCCGGATTGGTCCAGCTGAGCCAGAGCAAATGATCGACACCCTGCTTGTCAGTCAGCATCCAGGTGAGGTTGAGCACGCCTGGCTCCGACCCGCCCTTGTAACCTGCATAGGCCCAATCCTCGCGCGCGCTTACAGGAAGATTGCCATTGATCGCCATCACGTCGAACGCTTTGGGGTCAGCGGTGCGGCGCATGAATTGGTAAAGCCGCCCAAGGTCATTGGCAGAGGCAAACCATTCGATGTCCAGTCCGATTGGGCCGTTGGAAAACGCTTGCTCAATATCCGCAGGGTTGGCGGTCTCATCGACCATTCCAGCGAGGATTTGCTTGCGCAGATCGGCGTCACCCTTGGCGAAAACGGCCATGCGATCCTTGTCCCCGCCTTTGAGCAGGAACAGCTCGCGGGTGTCGAAGATCGGGTCATTCAGGCTCGGATTGCTGTGCCCGCTATCGACCATCGCCTGCAAGACGCGCTCCCGCCCGAGCACCGCGATCAGCTGATCGGTGGCGGTGTTATCGCTGATCGAGATCATCAGGCTGGCGAGCGATTGTAGCGTCATCGGCGTGTTGTCGGGCCAATCCTGCAAAATACCGCTGGGAAAACTCTTCGATGTGAGCGGCACCACATCGCTCCAGCTCCGCGTGCCCTCGGCGATATCCTGAGCCAATGCGGCAAGCACATAGAGCTTGATGGTCGATCCCAAATGCATCTGCTTGTCCGCAGCGATGCTGAGCACATGGGTGTCGCTTTCTACCGGGCCGAAATAGGCCGTCGCGTCTCCGGGCAGGGCCAGAATGTCGTTGGTGATCTTTTCGATGCTGTCATCGACCGGCTCGAAAGCGTTGAAGAACAGCCCCGAAATGCGATTGTTGTCAGCCGGATTGATTGTGATCGTCCCGCGCGCAATCGCCTTTTCCATGCGGATGGCGAAGCGCGATTGGGTGCCATCGGGGCGGGACATGCTTTCTATGGCGAGGGCTTTGCCGAACTGACCGCTATATTGCTCGGCCAGCGCCTCCAACTGGGCCGGGGAGACCGCCGCCATCATCTCGTCGGTGAAGATCTCTGTCATCGTCTCGGTCAGCTCGCTGTTGAGCAGATCGACAATCTGACTTGTGCGCATTTCAATTGGAGTGGCTTGTTCTGTCTGCTCCACAGTGATGGGCTCCTCCTGAGCGGCCAGAGGCATCGCGGTTGTGATCATTGACGCAAGGACAAGCGCTATGAGGATCGAGCGTCTCATTCGAAATTCTCCTGTTATTTCAATTTAGCGAGGTCGCCCAAGTCAAGCCAGCTTATCGAGCTTTGCGATGTCGCGCTTTAGCCCGCGTGCAGCCCACAAATTGAGCGCTGCGACCCCGACAAACACCGCAATCGTTGTGCCCGCTGGCCTCGCCAATTCTTCGACAGCCGCCGACCAGCCCAAATGCTCGGCAGACTCGGTCAGAACAGCGAAGTAAAACAATGTCATGCCCGGAACGAGCGGCCCGATATACCACAGCGGAACCGCCCGCAGCGCTTCATATTGCCGCTGATACTGCCGCCGCAGATGTGTGAGGCACGCATCCTCAGGTCGGCGCACCAAATTGCTGGCGCGGCTTTTCAAACCCCACAAAAGGACAACCACACCGATGGCGCAGAGTGCCAGTCCGCTGGCAATGAGCCACTCCTGCACCGTCACAGCGGCTATGCTCGAAAGCACAAGGGCGACGCCGACAAAACCTCCAGCCGCGTATTCCAACGCGTTGCGACGACCAACCTTGCGTTCAAACTGGCTGACACGAGCGGCGCTTGCCGCTGGATCGGTGAAATCGGCATCGGCCAACTGGTCTTGCCAAAGAGGGAAGGGTGACTGGGTCATTGGGTGTTTCCTTGGGGCTGGGGAGGGGTGAAATGATCGGCGAACAATGCCTTGATGCGATGGATGCGAACGCTGACGGCGCTTGAAGAAAGGCCGGTCACTTCTGCGATCTCGGCGCCGCTTTCGCCTTCGAGCCAAAGCAGAATGACCTGCGCGTCGAGAGGCGGGAGCTGTCGAATAAGCTGAGCCACTTGCGCCAAGACATGCGCTTCGGCGGCTTCGCGCTCGGTATTCGCGGCGGCGGGGAGCGCCTCGATATCTTCAAGCGGGACTTTGCGCGGGCCGCGCTTTGAACTTGCGACATGATCCGCCGCGACATTGTGCGCGACGCGATACACCCAAGTCTTCAGGGAAGATTGGCCTTCAAACCGGGCAAGGCTGCTCCAGATCGCGCAGTGAATATCCTGCTCGAGATCGCGCGCCTTCTCCGCATCGCGCTCGATCGCCCGGGCAAGCCGCGCGAGCGCCGGTGCAAATAGCTCGCCAGCTTCGGTGTAGAGTTGGTCCTGCCGCGTGGTCATATCCCTTTAGTCTTGCTTGGACGGGATTTCTTACAGTGGCATGCGAAAAAAGTCGCTTTGCCGCAGTAGCTTTTCGGGCAAGATCAGCGAACCCGCCCCAAAGGAGAACCAAAATGCCGATGCAGACACTTTCAATCCCGACCCCGGGCGGACACGCTCTTGAAGGCGCTTTGGAAATGCCCACTGGCCTTGTGCGCGGTGCAGCGATCTTTGCGCATTGCTTCACCTGCACAAAGCAAAGCAAAGCCGCGGTCAGTGTGTCGCGGGCGTTGGCGCGCGAAGGGATTGCTACTTTACGTTTCGACTTCACAGGGCTTGGCGGCAGCGAAGGCGATTTCGGGCGTGCCGGCTTTGCTGCTGATATCAGCGATCTTGTCGCGGTGGCCGATCACCTTCACGCTCTGTTTGGGGAGAAGTTGCTTCTGGTCGGGCATAGTCTGGGCGGGGCAGCGGTGCTTGCGGCAGCGTCGGAACTGGGCGCTGGGAAAGTGGCCGCGCTGGCGACGATTGGCGCGCCCTCTGACGTGCCGCATGTGCTGCATATCATCGAAGGTGATCACGCGGCGATCAAACGCGATGGTGCGGGGCCGGTCACAATCGGCGGCAAGAGCTTTGAAGTCAGCCGCGAGTTTCTTGAACGCACCGAAGCGATCGACCTACTGGACCTGGTTAAGCAACTCCGGCTGCCATATCTTGCGCTGCATTCGCCAACCGACACCATTGTGGGCATCGAACATGCCAGCGCCTTGTTCGAAGCGGCGTTTCATCCGAAGAGCTTTGTGAGCCTTGCCGGGGCCGACCATCTTTTGACCGAAAGCGCCGATGCGGAATTCGCTGCCAGCATGATTGCCAGTTGGGCTCATCGCTATTTGCCGCTCAAGAGCGACTGGCCAATGCCCGAGGATGGTGTGGTTGTGCAGACCGGCCACGGCAAATTCGGGACCGAGGTGCACACGAAGTCGCATCGCTTTGTTGCCGATGAGCCGAGAAGCTATGGCGGTGATGACACTGGGCCAACGCCCTATGACCTTCTCTTAGGGGCGCTCGGAACATGCACCGCGATGACGATGAAGATGTATGCCGACCGAAAGCAATGGCCGCTGGAAGGAACGCGCATCCACGTGACGCATGAGCGCAATCACGCCGAAGATTGCGACCACGCTGTGTCAGAGGAGCAGGGCATGGAAGTCCAAGCGCTTAACCGAGTGATCGAATTGCAAGGCGACGACCTAACCAAAGAACAGCGCGCCAAGATTATCGAGATCGCCGACAAATGCCCCGTGCACCGGACGCTTGAAGGGCACCTGCATATTCACACCAAGGCTGGTTAGAACCGGTCGCTCGCTCCAATACAAACGAGCAGGAATTGAACGGTCATCACCGCAATGGTGGCGATCTGCCAACCGCGTCCCGCTGTTCCAATCCCGCGTTCCCACGACCACAGTAGAATGCCTAGCGACGCAAATCCGGTGAAGGCGACGGTGAGCCAACCGCTCTTGCCGAACAGCACGATGAAAATGGCCGTCATCACGACGGTCTGGATCAGCACAGCGGCTGCAAACCACGCAATCGGGATCGGACGGTAAGACACGTCGGGAATGTACCAATCGGGCATCGAGCTGTCGGGCCGCGAAATTCGACGGTCGCCCGCCATGATGTCCTCTTCGCGCGGATCGGGATAGCGGGGCTTCTCCTCGTCAGGCATCGATCATATCGCGGTCAACATCGCTCGCCCGGCTCTGAATGAAGTTGAAGCGATGCTCCGGATTTCGGCCCATCAGCTGGTCGACCAGCTCCTTAACCGCCGCGCGCTGCTCGAATTCGGGCGGCAGGGTGATGCGGATCAGCGAGCGCGTGTCCGGGTCCATCGTCGTTTCGCGCAGTTGCTTTGGGTTCATTTCGCCAAGCCCCTTGAACCGTCCGACATCGACCGTCTTGCCCTTGAACACAGTTTGCTCAAGCCGCTCGCGATCCGCGTCATCATTGGCGTAGCGGCTGATCTTGCCCGCGGTCAGGCGGTAGAGTGGCGGTTTCGCGAGAAACAGGTGCCCCTTGCGCACGATGTCGGCCATCTCCTGAAAAAAGAATGTCATCAGCAAAGTCGCGATATGCGCTCCGTCGACATCGGCGTCGGTCATGATGATCACACGGTCATAGCGCAGCGATTCCGCGTCGCAATCCTTGCGCGTTCCGCAGCCCAAGGCTAGCGCTAGATCGGCGATTTCGGCATTGGCGCGGATCTTGTCGGCGGTGGCGCTGGCAACGTTCAGTATCTTGCCTCGGATCGGCAGGATCGCTTGCGTTTTGCGGTCGCGCGCCTGTTTGGCGCTGCCGCCCGCCGAATCCCCTTCGACGATGAACAGCTCGGTCTCTCGGTCGCCTTCGCCCGAGCAATCGGTCAGCTTTCCGGGTAGGCGCAGCTTCTTGGCGTTGGTCGCGGTCTTGCGCTTGATCTCGCGCTCTTGCTTGCGCCGCAAGCGCTCGTCCATGCGCTCCATCACTTCACCAAGCAGCGCCTTGCCGCGCTCCATATTGTCAGTGAGGAAGTGGTCGAAATGGTCGCGCACCGCATTTTCGACGAAGCGTGAGGCTTCGGGCGAAGTCAACCGGTCCTTGGTCTGTGACTGGAATTGCGGATCGCGGATGAAGACGCTCAGCATAACCTCAGCGCCGGTCATCACGTCATCGGCTGTGATGTCCTTGGCTTTCTTGGTGCCGGTCAATTCACCGAATGCACGCAATCCTTTGGTTAGCGCTGCGCGCACGCCCTGTTCGTGGGTGCCGCCGTCGGGAGTAGGGACGGTGTTGCAGTACCAACTGGTCGAGCCGTCCGAATAGAGCGGCCACGCAATCGCCCATTCGACGCGGCCTTGGTCATCGGGGAAATCCTGATTGCCAGTGAAGGGCTGTGCGGTGACGCATTCGCGTGTGCCGACTTGCTCGGCCAAATGGTCTGCGAGGCCGCCGGGAAACTTGAAGGTTGCTTCGGCGGGAACATCCTCGCTGGCGAGGCTCTCGGCGCATTTCCAGCGGATTTCGACACCGGCGAAGAGATAGGCTTTGGAGCGCGCCAGTTTGAACAGGCGATGTGGCTTGAACTGGCGGTCTCCGAAAATCTCGGTGTCGGGGGTGAAGCTCACCGTGGTCCCGCGACGATTGGGCGCCGCGCCCAGTTTCTCGATCTTGCCGAGCGTCTCGCCCTTGGAGAACTCCTGCGCGAACAATTGCTTGTCACGCGCCACTTCGACGCGGGTGTGTGAGGACAAAGCGTTGACCACACTGACCCCGACACCGTGCAACCCGCCCGATGTCGCGTAGGCTTTACCCGAGAACTTTCCGCCAGAATGGAGCGTCGACAGGATCACTTCGAGTGTGGATTTGCCCGGAAACTTCGGATGCTCGTCAACCGGAATACCGCGCCCGTTATCCGAGATGCTTAGCCGGTTGCCTTCCTCAAGCCGCACTTCGATCCGGTTGGCATGGCCCGCAACCGCTTCATCCATTGAGTTGTCGAGCACTTCGGCAGCAAGGTGATGCAGCGCGCGGTCGTCCGTGCCGCCGATATACATGCCGGGGCGACGGCGAACCGGCTCAAGCCCTTCGAGCACCTCGATTGAGGAGGAATCGTAGTCGCCGCTCGTGCTCGGAGCGTTTTCAAACAGGTCATCGGACATGGCGTAGATATAGGGCGCGAGCCTGCGGCCTCACAAGCGCGCGCCACCATTTATGCAGGGTTTTGCAGTGGTTTTGCTCAGTTGCCGAAGCTGGTCGGAGCGGCAGCGACCGAAACGACACTTCTGCCGCGCACTTCACGCACTTCCAGCGCACGCTCCACTATGCCGGTGCTGCCGAAGCGAAACGGACCGTCGACGCCCAGAAAGCCGCCTGCGTCAAACAGGCGCGATTTGGGGAAACGATCGCCCACATTCCAATCGCGGGCAATGCGCAATGTGAGGAGAACCGAATCGTAGCCAAGCGTGGCGATCCGATAGGGCTTGCCACCAAAGCGTGCTTCATAGCTGTCAGAGAAGCGTTTGAACCGGCGATCGGAAACAGCGGAGAAGATTGCGCCGTTGAGCGAAGCCGCTTGGGTTGGTTCGCTCTCGCCGCTCCAAAGCTCGGTGCCGAGGATTTGTGTGCTGGTCGAGCTGCGCTTCAATTCATCAGCCGCACGGACCGAGAGCCGCGCTCCGTCTGCAATCAGAACCGTGTCATAGCCTCCGCGCGTGCGCAGTCGTTGTGCTGCCCCGACAATCGAGGTGTTGCTGCGGGTGTAGCGCTCATAGGCGGACAGATTGCCGCCATGCGTGCGGATTGCGGAGGTCAATGCGCTGTATGAGCGTTCGCCATAATCTCCATCGGGCAGGAGCGCGGCGAAGTTACGCAGCCCTTTTTCACGCGCATAACGGACCGATCGGTTGATCGATTGTTCCGGAATGTGCCCCATTACCAGCACATCGCTTGTCGCAACGCTGGTATCGTTGGAAAATGCGATAGCGGGGACCTGGGCCGGGCGGGCAACAGCCAGAACAGCTGGAACATTGTCAGCCAGCAACGGCCCCAAAATCAGCCGGTTGCCGTCGGCAATTGCCTGACGCGCAGCGGCAGCGGCACCCTTCGACGTGTCATATGTGGTGATGCGCAGGTTGCTGGCATTGGTATCGAGCAGTGCCATGGTGGTGGCGTTGGCGAGGGATTGCCCAACCTCTCCGGTTCCTCCGGTGATCGGAACCAATAGCGCAACACGGTGGCGTGTGGCGTCGGTCGGCAGTGCAGTCGGGCTGGGGGTAGGAGGAGCCGGTCTTGTTTCTTCGACCGGAGCGGATGCCGTGGTTGTCGGTTCACTGATTTCCGGAATCACCGCGCAACCGCCGAGCAGCGCCGCGGCGCCCGCAATCGTCAACGTGCGACGATCAATAAACCGACGCGCAACCTGTTTCAGCGCCTTGCCCCGCAAGGCCTCACTCAAAAGCTTCATTCTTGCCGACCCCTTATGACTGCTTCAAAGAGCGACATGTGAACACGCCACCGCCTGAATCAGCACTGTCTCAAACACTTGAACCGGGACTCTATATCGTCGCGACGCCGATTGGCAATCTGGGCGATATCACTCTGCGGGCAATCGAGACCCTGCGGCGGTGTGACGTTGTCGCGTGCGAGGATACGCGGGTGACGGGCAAGCTGCTCAAGCATCTCGATATCAGCGCGCGGATGCAGCGTTATGACGACCACGCCTCCGACCATCAGCGCGCTCGATTGCTCCAATTGGCGCACGAAGGGCCCGTGGCGCTTGTGAGTGATGCCGGGACGCCGCTGATTTCTGATCCCGGTTACCGCTTGGTTAGAGATGCGCGAAAAGCCGGTTTGCCGGTGACAACTATTCCCGGAGCATGCGCAGCCATTGCGGGCATGGCGGTGTCGGGTCTTCCCAATGACCGCTTTCTCTTCGCCGGTTTTCTAGCCGTGAAGGACAAAGCGCGTCGCGACACGCTCGAGGAGCTAGCGCAGGTGAATGCTACTTTGGTGTTCTATGAAACCGGTCCGCGTCTTGTGCGAAGCCTTGAGGCTATCGCAACCCTTTGGCCAAAGCGCGATGTCGCGGTGGCGCGCGAATTGACCAAGCTGCACGAGGAGTGCCGGACAGGCACTGCGAGTGAACTGCAAGCGCATTACGAGGCGCATCCCGCGAAAGGTGAGATTGTCCTGCTGATCGGCCCGCCGTGCGAGACGGTAAGCGAGGAGGATCCGGATGAGTTGCTAAGAGCGGCCTTGGTCGATTTCGGTCCTAGCAAAGCAGCGGCAATGGTTGCCAAAGCAACAGGCCTGGAGCGTCAGGCACTCTATGCTCGCGCTGTGGAGCTGAAAGCGCAATGACCGCCAAACGCGAGATCGCCGAGCGCAAAGGGCGCGAGGGCGAAGCGCAAGCGGCCATGTGGCTCGGCACGCAAGGCTGGCGAGTGCTCGCAGAACGGGTGAAGACTCCACTGGGTGAAATTGACTTGATCGCGCGTAAAGGTGCGATGGTTGCCTTTGTCGAAGTCAAATGGCGCAAACGCTCGTCTGATCTCGCCGCCGCCATTGACGAGCGCCGGTTGGCGCGTGTTGCGGCGGCGGTTGAATGCGTCGCGCACGAGTATATTCAAGACGGAGACGATATGCGCATTGATGTGATCCTGCTTGCACCTGGCAGCAGTCCGCGCCACATCGTCAACGCTTGGCAACCCTGAGGAAATTTTTGCATGTCGTCCCCGATGCCACTTCGCGTCGCAGTCCAGATGGATCCTATCGAAAGCGTCAATATTGACGGCGACTCTTCCTTCGCGCTGATGTTGGCGGCGCAAGAGCGCGGGCATTCGGTGTTCGAGTATCACGTCGAAAGCCTGACGCTCGATGCCGATGATCGCCTGTTTGCCGAGGCTCACCCAGTCACGGTCAAGCCAGTCAAAGGCGATCACTTCGAGAAAGGTGAAGCGCAGCGGCTCGATCTAGGAAAGGACATTGATGTCATTTTGATGCGGCAGGACCCGCCGTTTCACATGGGCTACATCACCGCGACCCACCTGCTTGAACGCATTCAGAACGAGACTTTGGTGGTCAACGATCCGGCCAATGTCCGCAATGCGCCCGAAAAGGTGATGGTGCTCGATTACCGCCGCTACATGCCGCCAACGCTCGTCACCCGCTCGCCCGACGAGGTGAAGCGCTTTATGGCCGAGCATGGTGCGGTGGTGGTCAAGCCGATCCACGGCAACGGCGGCAAGGCGATCTTCCGCGTGCCCGATAACGGCGACAACCTCACAGCCTTGTTCGAAGTGTTCAACCAGACCTGGCCCGAGCCGCATATGGTGCAGCCCTTCCTTCCCGAAGTGGCCGAGGGGGACAAGCGCATCGTGCTTGTCGATGGCGAAGTCGCGGGCGCGATCAACCGCATTCCGGGCAAGGGTGAGTTCAGGTCAAATCTTGCAATGGGTGGCAGTGCAGAGGCGACCGGCCTGACCGACCGCGAAGTTGAAATTTGCGAGGCAATGGGGCCGGAGTTGAAACGATTGGGCCTGACATTCGTTGGGATCGACGTGATTGGCGGCAAATGGCTGACCGAGATCAACGTCACGTCGCCAACGGGTATCGTAGCTCTCGATGCCTTCAACGGGAGCGATACGGCCGGTATGATCTGGGATGCGATTGAGCGGCGCCATACGGCTTTGACAGGGACTTGAATGACGATGCGGGCGAAGTCAGTGGGTTTTGGATTGGCGGCTGCGGCGATGGGCCTCGCTGCTCCTTTGGCTGCACAAAACTCTGAGGAAGCGTCGGCCAATCCTGCGCCAGCCCAATCGCCGGTGAATCTCATCAGTGTAGCCGAGCTGTCCTACACGCCGACCCGCGAAACGCACGAGGTATGGCGTGAATTCAAAGGGTCATACGCCGCCGATTTCGCGCTTACGGTTGATGCAACCGGTTACCCTTTGCGCTGTCAGCCTTTCCGAAAAGACCTTGACCGTGAAACCGCTACGACCTTGTGTCTCGATTTGCTCGATCATGCCAAAATTCGCGTGCTCAAAGGCTTTTCGACCGGTGGGCGCGACGCGATTATCGGTGTCAGCAAAGACCCGCATACCAGTCTCACTGGCATTGACGAGAGTTCGTCACCGTTCAATTTTCGATTGGCCGAACTGGGGCCATCCGACTACGTTAATTACGCTCCCCGCCGCGCCAGTGAAGGGCCGCTTGTGTCCAGCACTCAAGCGAAGTTGATCGACAGGAAAAAGAACCGCAAATATCCGATCTTTGCCAGCCGCTTTGGCTATGAAGGCACCGTTCGTGTGCTCAATACGATTGCTCCTGACGGCAGTATTGTCGGTTGCCGACCGATTTCCAGTTCAGGCTATGCAATTCTCGACAACGCTGCATGTGCCCACATGCTTGAGAAAGCGCGTTATAAACTACAGGTGGGCAAAGGGGCTGCTCAGGATCGCTACTATCAGGCGGTCGACTTCGCTTGGGTTCTGCCCGCGAAGAAAAGGCGCAACCGGCGCTAACCCTTATCGGCTTTGCCGGTTTTTCCCGCGCGTGGATGAGCCGAACGGTAGTTTTCAAGCAGGCTGGCGGCGTCAACCTTGGTGTAGATCTGGGTCGAGCCCAAAGACGCGTGCCCCAGCAGCTCCTGAAGGCTCCTGAGGTCAGCGCCCGCTCCCAGCAAATGTGTCGCAAAAGAATGGCGCAGCGCATGCGGTGTCGCGGTGTCGGGCAGGCCGAGCGCCCGCCTTGCGCGTGCCATGGCTTTTTGCACCATACCGGGGGACAGTGGCCCGCCTTTGGCTCCCCGAAACAGAGCATCATCCGGAGCAACGTCCCAAGGGCAGTCTTTGGTGTAGCTGGCAACAGCTTGTCGTGTGACGGGCAAGACGGGAACCACGCGCTGCTTGCCACCTTTGCCGGTAACCAACAGAGTATCGCCAAGCGGAGCATCGTGGCCAGTCAGCGACAGAGCTTCCGCAATCCGCAATCCGGAACCGTACATCAACAGCAGCACAGCGCGGTCACGTGCACCGATCCAGTCCTCACCTGAAACGCCTTCAACAAGTTCAGCTAGGTTTGCCGCATCGTCTGGCGTGACGGGGCGGGGCAGACCTTTCTTGAGGCGCGGGCCTCGCACACGCGGGGCGGTCGGATCGGGATCGCCACTTTCGGCTCGCGCAAAGGCAACGAAGGCTTTCAAAGCAGACAATTCACGTGCTGTGCTGGCATTGGCGAGGCCTTCGGCGCGGCGCTTGGCGAGGTGGCGGCGCAGGTCGTGCGCTTCGATTGCGGCGACTTGCGCGAAGCTGCCGAGATCGTTTTCAAGCACAAGTCGCTGTGCCGCTGCGACATAAGCGCGCACCGTGTGAGGCGAGCGGCGCAGGCCATCGCTCAAATGCGCGCGCCATGCGCCGAGTACGTCGACGCCGCTCACGCCGACACCAATTCATCCGCGACCAGTTCCGCCAGCAAGGCGTCCAGCAAGGGCCGCCCTTTTTCACTCACGCCGATTCGTCCGTCATAGCGCCATACGAGGCCGAGTCTTTCGTATTGTGCAGCCTTCGCTGGTTTGATCAGCGCCTCGCGTTGCATCCCAAAGCGTGCCTCAGCCGCCGCCAAGTCGACCCCTTCGGCTAGCCGCAAACCCATCAGCAGAGCCTCGGACGCCTGTTCGGAGACCGACAAGGCGCGCTGCTCGGCGATCCCATGGCCGCGCTCGGCGACAGCGCTGAGAAAGTTTTCCGGCTTTTTGTGCCGCATGGTCGCAAAGCCGCCGCGCCGCCCATGCGCCCCCGGTCCGATCCCGGCATAGTCCTGGTATCGCCAATAGGTCAGATTGTGACGGCTCTCTTCGCCCAATGCAGCGTGGTTGCTCGTCTCATAAGCGGGCTTTCCGGAAAAGCGGGTGAGCTCTTGTGTAAGGACAAACATCTCAGCCGCTACGTCGTCATCTAGCGGTTGGAGTCGCCCCCGCCGGTGATCTGTTGCAAAGCGGGTCCCCGGCTCAATTGTCAGCTGATAAAGCGAGAGGTGCGAGGTGCCGAAACCCACCGCCCGGCGCAGGTCCATCTCCCACTCGCCAAGTGTTTGGCCCGGCAGGGCATAGATCAGATCGAAGCTGACACGGACAAAATGCTCCTGCGCTGTCTTCAGCGCATCCATCGCCTCACGCGCGCCGTGCAAGCGGCCTAGCCATTGCAGCGTCTCATCATGGAGAGATTGGATACCAAGTGACACGCGGTTGATGCCAGCACACGCAAGGTCAGCGAAATTGGCCGCTTCGACAGACGAAGGGTTCGCCTCAAGCGTGATCTCGATATCGGGCGCAAACCCCCAAAGCCGCTCTGCTTCGGTGAGCAGAGCCGCAACCAAAGCAGGCGGCATCAGGCTGGGCGTGCCCCCGCCGAAAAACACCGATGTCAGCGTTTCGCCGCCCGACGCCTCGGCTTCGGCGCGCATGTCGGCAAGCAGAGCATTGCGCCAAGCCTCGACATCCACAGCAGCGCGGACATGCGAATTGAAGTCGCAATAGGGGCACTTCTTCGCGCAGAAGGGCCAATGGATGTAAAGAGCGCGAGCCACAGAAGTGTTTCAGCCTTTCTTAAAGGGTGCGAGTCAAGGGTGAGCCATGGCTTTTCGTGGCAAATCGATCGCAATCGCAGCGGCTTTCGCATTGGTGCCGTCCACTATTGGTGTGGCGCAAGCGCCTAAACCGACGGCTCAAAGCGCTTGGCTGAACGCCCACAACATTGCGCGAGCCGAATTCGGCAGTCCTGCGCTTAAATGGAACGATGGCCTTGCCAGCGAGGCGCGAGACTGGGCCAGGAAACTCGCGCGAAGCGGGCGATTTCAACATGCCTCGCGAGACCAGCGTAAGGGTCGCGGCGAGAACCTCTGGATGGGCACGCGCGGCGGGTTTGCTCCGCATCAGATGATCGACAGCTTCGTATCAGAAAAACGGTGGTTTAGGCCGGGCAAATTTCCGGCGGTCTCGACCACCGGCAATTGGGCCGATGTGGGGCACTACACCCAGATTGTTTGGCGAGATACGCGCGAAGTCGGCTGCGCTGTGGCTCAGAACAGCCAGTATGATGTGCTTGTGTGCCGGTACTGGCCCGCAGGAAATATGGTCGGCACCAGGATCGCTCCGCGACCGTCGCTTGCGCGCCGCTGACTTTCAGCCGAATTGATCATCGACCAATTTGGCAAACGCGTCCGCGCGGTGGCTGATCGCGTGTTTTTTGTTGGGGTCAATCTCGGCAAAGGTCATTTCACCGCCCTCGGGCACGAACACCGGATCATAGCCGAACCCGAGTTTCCCCCGCGGCGGCCACGTGAGCGCGCCGGGGCATCGCCCTTCATAGACCGCATGCTCGCCGTCGGGCCATGCAATCGCGAGCACGCAATGGAACGCTGCGCTGCGGTCGGTCTCGGGGCCAAGCTCCTGCAGCATCCCCTCAACCTTGCCCATCGCCATATACCAGTCGCGGCCCGGATCGCCCTCAAACCATTGCCGCTCGGCCCAATCGGCGGTGTAGACGCCGGGCCGACCGCCCAGTGCATCAACGCTCAACCCGCTATCATCGGCGAGCGCCGCGATGCCCGATGCCTCCGCAGATGCGCGCGCCTTGATCAGGGCGTTCTCGACGAAGGTTGTGCCGGTTTCAGCCGGTTCGGGCAGGCCAAGCGATCCTGCGGACAGGCACTTCATGCCAAATGGCTCCAGCAAAGCGCCAATTTCTTTGAGCTTGCCCGCATTGTGCGTCGCAATGACCAGCGATCCACCGCCCAGCTTACGCGTCATTTTACTGCGTCGAGCTGGGCTGCAAAAATGCCGTCACATCCGATACGTGCAAGGCGTAGCAGCCGCAGCAGGCCTTCCTCGTCATAGGTCGCGCCTTCGGCGGTCGCCTGGACTTCGGCGATTTGACCGCCGGTCAGGAGCACAAAATTCGCATCGGCATCCGCGCTGGAATCCTCGTCATAGTCGAGGTCCAGCACCGGGGCGCCCTGATAAATGCCGCAGGATATGGCGGCGACTTGCGATGTGATCGGGTCTTCTTTGATGTCACCCGAAGCCATAAGGCTGTTCACAGCCAAGCGCAGCGCCACCCAAGCGCCCGAGATCGAGGCGGTGCGGGTGCCTCCATCCGCCTGAATAACATCGCAGTCGAGCGTGATCTGGCGTTCGCCCAGCTTTTGCAGATCGACCACCGCGCGCAAGGAGCGCCCGATCAAGCGCTGAATTTCCTGAGTGCGACCCGATTGCTTACCGCGCGCGGCCTCGCGGCTGCCGCGTGTGTGCGTCGCGCGGGGAAGCATCGAATATTCGCCCGTAACCCAGCCTTCGCCTTTGCCGCGCAGCCATGGCGGAATGCGTTCCTCAACGCTCGCGGTGCAAAGCACGCGCGTGTCACCAAAGCTGATGAGGCACGACCCTTCGGCGTGCTTGGTAAAGCCGGTTTCGATGGTGATGGCGCGCATTTCATCTGCGCTACGTCCTGAAGGGCGCATAAATCTGTCTCCGTTGTTCTTGTGGCGCAATTGGCAGTCAGGTCTTGAGGCGGCAAGAGCAAACCCTAAAATAGCACCATGGCATCACCACCAATCTCCGAAATGACCGAGCGGGCTCGTGATATTTTCCGGCGCGTGGTCGAGGAATATATCGAAAGCGGACAGCCGGTGGGTTCCAAAACGCTCGCCAGCGATGCGAGCGTCAACCTCTCGCCCGCTTCGATCCGTTCGGTGCTGGCAGACCTAGAGGGGCTAGGTTTGCTCGCAGCGCCTCACACCAGCGCGGGGCGGATGCCGACCGATGCGGGCTTGCGGATATTTGTCGATGGCATGATGCGGGTGGCAGAGCCGGATAAGGACATGCGCGCGCAGATCGAAGCGCGGCTGTCCGAGACAGGGCCGGTGGAGCAGGCGCTGCAACAGGCGAGCGCCGTCCTGTCCGACTTGTCGGGAGCGGCGGGCATGGTGATGGTCCCGACCCGAGAACAACGCCTTGCCCAGTTCAATCTGGTCGATCTCGGGCAAGGCAGAGCGCTCGCTGTTCTGGTCGGAGAGGATGGCGGGGTGGAAAACCGCGTGATGGAGCTTGCCGAGGGGCTTGCGCCGGGCGCGCTGGAACAGGCGAGCAATTACATCACCGCCCGGTTGGCGGGGCGAACCCTGTCCGATGCGGCGAATGCAATGCGGGCCGAAATCAGAGCGGGTCAGACACAGCTCGATGCCGCGAGCCGCGATCTGGTCGAACGTGGATTGGCCGTGTGGAGTGAAGACACCGCCGAGCGCCCCGTCCTGATCGTGCGCGGCGCGGCCAACCTGCTCGACGAGGCGGCGATGGATGACATCGAGCGAGTCCGGTCGCTGCTGGAAGACCTTGAAGACAAGCAATCGGTAGCGGCCCTGCTCGACAGCGCGCGCGAAGCCGATGCGACGCGCATTTTTATCGGCAGCGAGAATCGCCTGTTCGGCCTCTCGGGTTCATCCGTCATCGCCTCACCCTATCGCGACCGCGAGGGCAGGGTGGTCGGTGTTTTGGGCGTCATCGGCCCGACGCGGTTGAATTACGCGCGGGTTGTCCCCATGGTTGATCTGACGGCCCGATCTCTGGGCAAGCTCATCACTTGATTGACTATCCGAGCTGGAACCAAACACATGATTGATACCAACAAACCCGCCGAAGAAACGGGCGACGAAGACGTAGCAGCAGAGCTGAAAGGCGTGCCCGAGGAGTTTCTTGATACGGGCGAAGAGGGCGACAACCCGCTGTCGGAAGCGCTTGAGAACATGCGCATTGACCTGGAAGCGGCGAAGCAGGATGTGCTTTATGCTCAGGCCGAAACGCAAAATGTCCGGCGCCGAATGGAGAAGGACATCTCCGATGCGCGCAATTATGCTGCAACCGGCTTTGCGCGCGACATTCTGAGCGTGGCTGATAACCTCTCGCGGGCAATCGACGCAATTCCGGAAAGCCTGCGCGAGGACGACTCGATGAAAGGCCTCGTGATCGGCATCGAAGCGACACAGCGCGAGCTGGAGAAGGTGTTCAAGCAGAATGGCATCGAACGCGTCGCCTCGATGGGAATGCCGCTCGACCCGAACCAGCATCAGGCGATGATGGAAGTCCCGACCGATGAGCATGAGCCGGGCACGATTGTTCAGGAGATGCAGGCAGGCTGGACGATCAAGGACCGGCTTCTGCGCCCGGCCATGGTGGGTGTGGCGAAAAAGCCGGACTGATTAATCGGCAAGTTCCAGGGTCATTTGCATGTTGCAGCGGCTGTAAGGCGTCTCCCAAAGGTCATCTGTAGACAGTGGGCTGAAGCCTCTGCTCGCATAGAGGCGCGTGGCGGCTGACAATCGGTCATTGGTTTCGAGCCACAGGCATTCGATGCCTTTTTGCCGCGCGGTCAGGATCAACTGATCCAGTATCGCCCCGCCGACACCCAGGCCTTGGGCAACGGGATCGGTCGCCATTTTGACGATTTCGGCCCACTGTCCAGCAGTGTCCGGTTGCGAGTGAGCGGGAATCATCGCGCCGGTCCCGACCACTCTGCCGTCCAAATCTGCGACGAAAATCGCGCCACCTTTATCAAGGATAGTCCTTTGGGGATTGTCCAATTGCCTCCGGTCCTCGGGTTCGACGCCGAAATATTCCTCGATCCAAGCGAGGTTGAGCGAAGCGAAAGCGCCTTGGTCTGCCGCTTGATATGGCCGAATGGTGAAGGCCTTTGGCATGGTCGCCTAGCCGAAATCCGGAAGTGGACTCGCCTCGATATCCGCGATCAGCTGCGCGTTCATTGCAGATTTGTTGGCGTTGAATGCGCCTGCGTTCAGACCCTTCATATGGGTGAGCGCTTCCTCAAGCGCAGTCTCCGCTCGATCGGCCGGAACGACTTGGTCAAAATAGCCGACTTCGCGCGCTTCGTGCGGGGCAAACATCTGCGACGTGGCAACCGCCTTGCGTCCGAACGGGTTAAGCCGCGCTGCTCCCAGGATCATCGGATAGATCGGCAGAGCCATGCCAATCGCGCTTTCGTTCATGCCGGTCACAAACTCGCC
>JBCCOF010000048.1:0-18861 GCA_039025455.1 Pseudomonadota bacterium
GCCGCGGCCGGGAGGCTCTCGCTGGGCTCGCGGACGGGGTCGACCGACTACTTCGACGGGGCGCTGGACGACATCCGCATCTACGACGGCGAGCTGACCGACTCGGAGGCTTCATATCCGAAGGCGGGTTGGATACCGACAAAGACATTGCCGAAATGCGCGCCGAGCACCTGGATATGGCCGCCATCGGATTGCTGTTTGCCCGGCGCAGGGCCCCATTGCGCTTCGATTTCGGACAGATGCGGTTCGCGCCGGACATGCTCGTCGGCAGGAATGCGGTGCGCGACATTGGCGTCCGCGCCGAAGCGCTCGGCATTGCCTTTCAGCAGCGCGTCGCGCAGCGCATCGACGCTTTCGGGAACCTCGACGCTGTAGCCTTCATCCGACAGCCTTTGCAGCGTGGCATAGAGCGATTCGTAGACCGCCATAAAGGCCGCCGTGCCGGTCGCTCCGGCATTGGGCGGGAAGTTGAACAGCACCACAGCGAGCTTGCGCGCGGCGCGCTCCGACCGGCGCAGGGCAATCAGCTTGCGAACCCGCGCCGCCAGCGCACCGGCGCGCTCGGTGTCGCAGGTCATCGTGTTGTTCGCGCCCGGTGTGCTCGAATTGCGCCCGCCAAACACGCTTGGTGCGATGGAGCCGTCAAGCTCGGGCAGGGCCACCATCATGGTCGCTTCGAGCGGGAGCAGCCCCTGTTCGCGGCCACGCCATTCCTCGAGCGTCTGAAACTCGATGGCATGAGCGGCGAGATAGGGCACATCCATATTGCCGAGCACTTCGCGCGCGGCGTCTGAATCGTTGTAGGCAGGCCCGCCAACCAGCGAGAAACCGGTGAGGTTCACGATCGCATCGACCGTGGGCTTGCCGCGCTCCATAAAGAATTGCTCGATTGCCGGGCGCGCATCAAGCCCGCTGGCGAAGACCGGCACAACGCTCATCCCGGCATCTTCAAACGCCTTGATCGCGCCGTCATAATGCCCGGCATCGCGGCCCAGCAGGTAGGATCGCAGCAGGATCAGCCCGACCGTGCCGTTCTTCCCGCCGCCATCGCGCTTTGATGCCTTGGGCAGAATGCGCGCGCTCGCAGAAATGCGTTGCTTGGCGCCCGGATGGTAGACGCCCGTTTCGGGATATTCGACCGGTGCCTCGGCTTGCGTTACGCCGCGCCGCGCTGCGCGCTCGCCAGAGGCGTAACGGTCGATCAGCGAGCGGACCATCGCGATGACGTTCTCGTCTGAGCCCGCGAGCCAATATTGCATCGTCAGGAAATAGGCGCGCACATCTTGCGCGGTGCCCGGAATATATTTGAGGATCTTGGGCAGGCGGCGCAGCATCTTCATCTGCCCCGCGCCCGAGCTCGCGTTTTGCTTGCCGTCTTTCCCGCTCTTGCCGCGCAGTTTCTTGAGCAGCGCCAGCGGACCCTTGGCCGGGGCGTCCATGCGGTATCCGCCCATCCGCGTCAGCTTGACCGCTTCGCCCGCCGACATCAGGCACACCATCGCGTCGCATTCCTCGCGGCGCGCTTCGAGGGCGGGCATGATCGCGCGGACATGATCGTCGAGGAACAGCATCGTCGCTATGACGATATCGGCCTTGGCGATGGCGGCTTTGGTCTGCTCCAGCGCGCGGCCCTCGCGGTCCCAATCGGACGCGGCGTGCAGGGTCAGCGAGATATTGTCGCGCGCCAGCACATCATCGGCGCGTTCGACAGCCCCTTTCAGGTGGTTGTCGAGCGTGACGATGGCCACACGGACATGCGCCTGATCCGGCCCGGCTGGAAGTGGGGTGACCTTACCGTGCATAATGCGCTTTCGCGTCATAGAGCGTGTCGAGGTCGATCTCTCCGCGCCCGTGTTCGGCGGCGAAGGCCTCGGTGTTGCGGCGGGCCTTGCCGCGCACAAAGAACGGGATTTTCTTAAGCTCGCGCTCGGCCTCGCTCGTCCATGAAGCGCTGTCGAGTTCGGTCACGACCGGCTCTTCGGGCAGGGGGTCTGCCACGGCATCCGCATCCTCGCTCACCGGAGCGCGCGGGGCGTGCGCGGCGTGGTGCGAGGGGCCGTTCTCGTCAGAGAATTCGAAATCCTCGCGGAACATGGTGAGCAGGTGCTCTTCCAGCCCCATGACAAGCGGGTGGACCCAGCTGTCAAAGATCACATTCGCGCCTTCAAAGCCCATTTGCGGGCTGTGGCGCGCGGGGAAATCCTGCACATGCACGGGCGAGGAGATTACCGCGCAAGCAATCCCCAAGCGCTTGGAGATATGACGCTCCATCTGAGTGCCCAAAACCAGTTCGGGAGAGGCCGTCGCGATGGCTTCCTCGACCGCGAGATGATCATCGGTGATCAGCGGCTCGACGCCGTAGAGCTTGGCCGCTTCGCGAATGTCGCGGGCGAATTCGCGGTTGTAACACCCCAGCCCGCACACCTCGAAGCCCAGCTCGTCGCGGGCAATCCGCGCGGCGGCAACCGCGTGGGTCGCGTCGCCGAAAATGAACACCCTTTTGCCGGTCAGATAGGTCGAATCGACGGACCGGCTCCACCAGGGCATTCTGGAAGAAATGTCGCCGAGCGCAGGCGTGGGATCTGCACCTGTCAGCTCGGCGACCTCGGCAATGAAAGAGCGCGTAGCCCCCACGCCGATTGGGATTGAGCGAACCCGTGGCTGTTTGAACGTGCGTTCGAGCCAGCGGGCCGCTTCATCTGCAATTTCGGGATAAAGAACGATGTTGAAATCCGCCGCGCCGATCCGGGCGATGTCCGCCGGTGTCGCGTCAAGCGGGGCAACAAGGTTTACCTCGACGCCAAGCGCATCGAGGATTTTGCGTATTTCGACCAGATCATCGCGGTGGCGGAAGCCGAGCGCGGTCGGGCCGAGAATGTTTGCGCGCTGTTTGCGCCCTTCAACAGGCTCGCGGGTCACGTCCTTGTCGGCCAGATGGCGGACGATCTGGTAAAACGTCTCCGCCGCGCCCCAGTTCTCTTTGCGCTGATAGCTCGGCAGCTCGAGCGGGATCGCGGGGCAAGGCAGGTCCATCGCCTCGGTCAATCCGCCGGGATCGTCCTGTATCAGTTCGGCTGTGCAAGACGCGCCCACGATCATCGCCTGCGGATTGAACCGCTCGGCGGCTTCGGTCGCGGCGTCCTGAAACAATTGCGCGGTATCCTTGCCCAGATCGCGCGCTTCAAAGGTCGTGTAGGTCACCGGAGGCCGCGCGCCGCGCCGTTCGATCATCGTGAACAGCAGATCGGCATAGGTGTCACCCTGCGGCGCGTGCAGCACATAGTGCAGCTTGTTCATCGCGGTGGCGATGCGCATCGCGCCGACATGGGGCGGGCCTTCATAGGTCCAGACGGACAATTGCATCGCCTACACCTCCAGCACGTCCCGACGCCGCAGCGGCCGGGCAAAGAGTTCGGCGAGATCACCGGCTTGATCAAAGCCATGGATCGGCGAAAAGACGAGTTCGATCGCCCATTTGGTCGAGAAGCCCTCGGCCTCGAGCGGGTTGGCAAGGCCAAGTCCGCAGACGGTCAGGTCGGGTTTGTCAGCGCGCACACGGTCTAGCTGACGGTCAACATGCTGGCCTTCGCTGATCCGCGCGGAAGGCGGGATCAGGTCCAGCTCCTGCGCACAGTGCGCGCGGTGGAGATAGGGTGTGCCGACTTCGACAAGCTGCATGTCCAGCTCGGTCGCGAGGAAGCGCGCAAGCGGCACCTCAAGCTGCGAGTCGGGCAGGAAGCTGATCCGCTTGCCTTCAAGGGCAGGGCGCGCGTGTTCGATGGCGCGCTTGGCCCGTTCGCGTCCCGGAGCGACCACGCGGTCAAAATGCGCTTCGTCAATGCCAAATGCGTCGGCGGCGGCTTTGAGCCAACCGGTCGTGCCCTCCGCGCCAAACGGGAACAGCGCATCAAGCCGCTGCGCTCCGCGATCTTCGAGCCGCAGCGCGGTCTCCGCAAGGAAGGGCTGGGCGAGCAGGTAGCGCGTGTTCGGACCCACCGCAGGCAGATCGCGGGCGTTGCGCGCGGGCAGGCAGCCCACCCTCTCAATGCCAAGCTGCGCAAACAGGCGCAGGAACTGGTCTTCGACGATATCGGGGAGCGAGCCAACGATCAGCAGCTCTTGCGGCGCATCCTCGGCCAGCGCGGGCATTTCGGGCACCAGCGAGGCAAGGCATGCGTCCTCACCCTGGGTGAAGGTGGTTTCGATCCCGCTGCCCGAATAATTGAGGATGCGGACATTGGGCATGTGCTGTTTGCCAAGGCGCTCGGCGGCTTTCGCCAGATCGAGCTTGATGACCTCGGACGGGCAGGAGCCGACAAGGAACAAAGTCTTGATATCGGGACGGCGCGAAAGCAGCCGGTCGACCACGCTGTCCAGCTCGTCCTGAGCATCGACCATACCAGCCAGATCGCGCTCTTCCATAATCGCGGTGGCGAAGCGCGGCTCGGCAAAGATCATAACACCCGCAGCCGACTGCAATAGGTGCGCGCAGGTGCGCGAACCGACCACAAGGAAGAAGGCGTCCTGCATCTTGCGGTGCAGCCAGATGATACCGGTCAGCCCGCAGAAAACTTCGCGCTGTCCGCGCTCGCGCAGGACCTCGCGCTTGTTCTCGGCGGGTTGCGCTTCGGTCGCGCAGCCGGGCAGAGTGGCGCCTGAAAGAGTGGCAACGGCGTTCATGCGGGCACCGCGGTGCGCTGCGCGGCTTCAAGCCGAGCACCATCCAAGCGCGCCTGACGCAGCTTCCACAGAAACTGCCCGGCGTTAATCACGTAAGCAGCATAGGCTGCCAGCGCGACCATCATCCGCTGATCCACTGTGCCGATGCCGCCGAGCAGCATCGCAAGGTAAAGCGTGTGCAGCGCCAGCACGAGCATCGAAAACACGTCTTCCCAGAAGAAGGCAGGCGCAAACAGCCATTTGCCGAACACGACCTTTTCCCAGATCGAGCCGGTGACCATGATCAAGTAGAGCACCATGGTCTTCGCGATGATCGAGGCATCGGCGGCAAAGGCCCCTTCGCCGGTGCTGAGCGTGCGGATGACAAGGCCGAGGCTGACGAGGAAGACGATAAACTGGAGCGGGGCGAGAAAACCCTGAACAATGGTCCACACCGATTCGTCACGGCGCACACGCTCTTCAGGACTGTAGAGCGCCCCCTTGTTCCTCCGCGTGTCCTCCGACCGCGACCCCTCGGTCGCAGGTTTGGTCGGAGCTGCATGATGCATTGATTCCATGCTTAGCAATTGGCCTTTCTCGATAAACTCGATCTGTAGGACCGCGACTCCAAGTGTGTCAAGTCAACTGGACGCCTAAAACACTTGACATTTATTGACACCAAATTTGATCCGGTTTGCGTATTCCTGTCGGAAGGAGTAGGGCGGAGTCGCGCCTAGGTTTTGTCGTAGGGATCCGAAAAATTGGCCGCGCTTGGCGTCGTGTGTCGTTTCACGCGGGCGTCGCAAGCAAATCAGCGTGATTTGCGAGGCTTGGAGGGTCGTTGAATTGGCATCCACGAGTAAGAATGGCAGAGGCCAGACCGGAGGAGGCCAAACTGGCGCAGGTCAGACCGGTGCAGGCAAGACCGGCGTTCTTCATGCGGGCTCAGCCGCGTTGCGCAAAGTATTCGGCAACCCACTGTCACGCCAAAAACCTGCGGCAGACCATCAAGCAACCAAGTGTGATCCGTTCACCGATGTTTCGATCAGCGCGATCATCGAAGGGGAAATCGTGCCGCGCCTGATGTTGGCGCATCGCGGGCCGGCGATCGACAGGCGTGATGCCGAGATTCCGCCTACAGAAGCTAGCCGTTTCGCCGATCTCCCGCTTCAGCTTGATGCGGCCCGCTTGCTCGAGGAGGTTGACCGCTTCCTCGCCGAGGGCGTCAGCGTTGAGGCGATTTATATCGATCTGCTCGCCCCCGCCGCGCGCCGTTTGGGCGAGATGTGGGAAACCGACGAGTGCGACTTTACCGATGTGACCATGGGCCTGTGGCGGCTTCAGGAAGTGATGCGCGACATCGCCGAACGCTCCCCGCCAGCGGCCCTTGAGCCGTCATCCGGGCGCAGCGTTTTGACCGCGACGATGCCGGGTGACCAGCATTGCTTTGGCGCGATGATGCTCGACGAAGTCTTTGCGCGCGCGGGCTGGCAAAGCATGGCGATCCCGCGCCCCATGCGCCGCGAACTGCTCGATGCGGTGGCAAAAAGGCACTTTGATGTCGTGTGCCTGACGATCACGCGCAATTGCCCGACAACTTCGATTTCCAGTCTGATCGCTGCCATTCGCAGCGGGTCAGCCAATTCGCACGTGGCCGTGTTAATCGGCGGCAATGCAATCAACCAGAACCCTTCGATCGTTGAGGAGGTAGGCGCTGATGGGACCGGCGCCGACGCTCGCGCAGCAGTCGAAATTGCTGAAAAGATTGTGATAACCGCATCCGACCGATTGCCCGCCCAAACATAGAACTTAAAGCAAGGTTTCCATAGGTCCCGCCCCTGAATGCTCACCCGTAAACACTCCATCGAAGGCAAGAACCCGTTCGGCGCTGCGGCCGACCTGTTCAACACGCTTGATGCCGATGCAGCGATGAAGCTGGCGATGGTGGCGGGCGATGTGACGCTGGTGCTCGACGATACGGGTACGATCCTCGATGCGGCCTTTGACCAGTCCGAATTTCCCGATTTCGAAAACTGGACCGGCCAGAACTGGATCGACACGGTCACCGAGGAAAGCCGCCCAAAAGTCATGGAAATGCTCGCCGCCGCCCGGCGCGGGGAGGTGCAGCATTGGCGGCAGGTGAACCATCCTTCGAGCGAGGGCGATCTGCCGATCCGCTATTCGGTCCTGAGCGTGAATGGCGGGGAACACCGCATCGCCTTCGGCCGCGACATGCGCGAAGCGGGCCGCCAGCAACAACGCCTGTTGCAAGTCCAGCAATCGCTTGAGCGCGATTATCTGCGCATGCGCCAGCTCGATATGCGGTATCGCATGTTGTTCGAGCAAAGCTCCGAATCCGTTCTGATTGTCGAGGCCGGATCGCTGCGCATTCGCGAGGCCAATCCGGCGGCACACAGCCTGTTTGGCGTCAAGCCGGGCGGGTTGCCAACGAAGAAGCTGCTCAGCGTGATTGACAAGGGATCGCGCGACGCAATGCAAATCCTCGCCGGGGCCGCGCTGGCCTCGAAAACCGTCTCTCCCGAGGTGATCAAAATCGCCAAAGGATCGCGCGAAGTGAGCGCGTCGGTCTCTGGCTTTGCGCAGGATCGTGCGCAATACATCCTGATCCGCATGGTCCCGCTCAGCGAGCAGGTGATCGACACCGCGTCTCCGGTAACCGAGCTGGTCGAAGCCATGCCGGACGCCTTTGTGGTGGCCGATTCCGAGCTCGTCATCGTCGAAGCCAATTCGGCCTTTGTCGAGATGGTTCAGGCCGCCAGCGCCGATCAGCTTCGCGGTCAGCACCTGTCCGAAACGATCGGGCGGCCCGGCATTGATCTCGACCTGATCGAAGGGCAGATTGACCAGCATGGCGCGGCGCGCAATGTGACGACGGTGCTGCGATACGGTGACGGTGATGAAGGCGAACCGGTTGAAATCTCTGCGGTTCGCACCGGCGGCGATGCGCCTATGGTGGCCTTTGTTATCCGTCCGGTCGGGCGGCGGTTGCGCGACCTGCCACCGGGTTCGCAAGACCTTCCGCGGTCGGTTGAGCAGTTGACCGAACTGGTCGGGCGCATGTCATTGAAGGATATTGTGCGCGAAAGCACCGATCTGATCGAGCGGTTGTGCATCGAAGCGGCGCTTACCTACACCTCGGACAACCGCGCGTCAGCCGCAGAAATCCTCGGTCTTTCGCGTCAGAGCCTTTATTCCAAGCTGCACCGATACGGGCTTGGAAACCTTCCCTCCGACCCCGAATAGGGCGCTTTTCGCCGCTGTTTTTTCGTCCTCGGTACGGACGGGGGGCAAGGCGTAGCAAAATGGGGACAAGGCTTAGCAACGGGCACACAAGGCCTCGCAACCTCATAACAATAGCGGCTTCGCGCGGCAGTGTGCGCGGCGTTTAGGTGCGACGCTATCTGGGACGGTGTCATCTCTGATCTAGTAGGCAAAAGTGTCGCGCAAATGGGCGCATTTGTTGGAATTTGCCCCAATATCTGTCCAAAAACGGAATTCGCCGCATCAAATGTGTCAATTTTAATTGACGCATAAGGATGTCACACATAGCCTTGCGCTATGGAACCAACTGTGGTCTCGACTCGGCATCCGCCAATTCCGGCGCTGCGTGACGCTGTCGAATTGCTTAAGCCGATCACGTGGTTTCCCCCGATGTGGGCCTTTATGTGCGGTGCGGTTTCTTCCGGAGCGGGTCTGGAGGGGCGCTGGCTGTTCGTTCTGGGCGGTGTGATGCTAGCGGGGCCACTGGTCTGCGGCACCAGCCAAGCGGTCAATGACTGGTTCGACCGGCATGTTGACGCCATCAATGAACCGAACCGTCCGATCCCCTCAGGGCGCATAGCGGGCCGCTGGGGCCTCTATATTGCCATCATCGCGACCTGTCTTTCGGCGCTGGTCGGGTGGCTGCTCGGGCCGATTGTGTTTGTCGCGTCGCTCGTCGGGCTGGCGCTCGCATGGGCTTACAGCGCGCCGCCCTTCCGCTTGAAGTCGAGCGGGTGGACCGGTCCCGCCGCGGTTGGTCTGACCTATGAGGGGCTGAGCTGGTTCACCGGAGCCGCTGTGATGCTCGGCGCAATGCCCTCGAGCGAGATCATCGCTGTTCTGGTGCTCTACAGCATCGGCGCGCACGGGATCATGACGCTAAACGATTTCAAAGCGGTCGAGGGTGATCGCGCGACCGGTCTGAAATCGCTCCCCGTGACGCTCGGCGTGGCGGGCGCAGCGCGGCTGGCCTGCGCGGTTATGGCGCTGGCTCAGGTCGCGGTAATCGGACTGTTGGTGGCTTGGGGGTATACGGTTTCGGCGATTGTCGTGGCGGGCGTGCTCGTGGCGCAGTTTGCCGCGATGCCGCGCCTGTTGGGCGATCCGGCGAAGTATGCGCCGTGGTATAACGGCGTGGGCGTGACCCTCTATGTGCTCGGCATGTTGGCAGCCGCGCTAGGGCTGGGGGGCTATATCTGATGGCTTTCGGCAGAACTTCGGGCGACGCTTTGCCCGGCCTTGGCTGGCTGGGCATTATCCGCATCGGGTTGGTGCAGGCCAGCATTGGCGCGCTGGTCATGCTGTCGACCACGGTGTTCAACCGATTGATGGTGGTCGAATACGGCTTGGCCGCCGGCATCCCCGCCGGGCTGGTCGCGTGGCATTACGGTGTGCAGCTGACCCGCCCGCTTTGGGGCCACGGCTCGGATCAGGGGCGCAAGCGCGCGCCTTGGATCATGGGCGGACTGGCTATTTTGGCAAGTGGAGCGTTGCTGGGCGCTTACATCACGCCGTTGATGGCGGGCAGCTTTGCCACAGGCATTGCGCTTGCGATCATCGCTTACACGCTGATCGGGCTGGGCGTTGGCATGGGCGGCACATCGGCGCTCGCGCTGTTGGCATCGGGCGTTGCTCCACAGAGGCGCGCGGCGGCGGCGGCAACGACATGGATTATGATGGTGGCGGGGATTGTGATCTCGGCCATCGTGGTGGGGCAGCTGATCGATCCCTATTCGCCGCAGCGCCTGTTCACCGTCGCTTGCGGTTTGGCCGCCGTGACCATCGCGATCTGCGCGCTCGCTACCTTCCGGCTGGAACACCCCCTCGGACAGGGCCACGTGACCTTCGAGGAAACCCGCAAGGACGAACCCGCGCCCGGCTTTGGCGAAGCCTTGAGCGAAATCTGGAACGAGACCGCAGCGCGCCGCTTCACCATCTTCATCTTCGTCTCGATGATCGCCTTCAGCATGCAGGACCTGATCCTCGAGCCGTTTGCGGGGCTGGTGTTTGGCATGTCGCCGGGTGAATCCACGCAGTTGGGCGGACAACACCAGGGCGGCATCCTGCTCGGAATGATTGTCGCCGGCGTCGGCGGCAGCGCTTTCAAAGGCAAGCTCACGTCGAACCTGCGCCTGTGGGTGATCGCCGGATGCCTGCTCTCCGCGCTCGCTCTGGCCGCGCTTGCGCTCGCTGCCGTGATTGGCCCCGGCTGGCCGTTGCAGGCGAACGTCATTGTGCTCGGCCTTGGCAATGGCCTGTTCGCGGTCGCCGCCATCGGATCAATGATGGGGCTGGCCGGTGCGGGCAAAAAGACCCGCGAAGGCGTGCGCATGGGCGTGTGGGGCGCGTCGCAGGCGATTGCCTTTGGGACAGGCGGGCTGCTCGGCGCACTCGGCGTTGATTTCGCGCGCGGGGCGATGGGCCAAGATGGTCCTGCGTTCCAGATTATTTTCACAGCTGAAGCCGCATTGTTCGTGCTCGCCGCAGGGCTGGCCGTTCAGGCGACAGGAAGAGGCGCCATCGCGCCGAAAAGGCCCGAGGGGGCAAAGACGGAGGTCGTTGGGATATGACTGAGACAATCTATGATGTCGTCGTTGTGGGCGGCGGGCCAACCGGCGCCACAGCCGCATGCGACCTTGCGCTGGCAGGCCATTCGGTCCTGCTGATCGAGCGCGGCGGGCGGATCAAGCCATGCGGCGGCGCGGTTCCTCCGCGGATGCTCGCCGATTTCGATATCCCGCAAAGCCTGCTGGTCGCAAAGGCCCGCTCGGCCCGCATGATCGCGCCGTCGGGTCGCTCGGTTGATATGCCGGTTGGCGAAATCGGCTATGTCGGCATGGTCGACCGCGACGAATTTGACGAATGGCTGCGCGAACGCGCGCGCATGTCGGGCGCAGAGCGGCTGACCGCGGTGTTCGAGAAAGTCGAGCGCGACGATCATCCCAACCCGCGCGTCACCTTCCGCCGGACCCGTGGCGGCGAGATCGAGAGCGTGCGCGCGCGCTGCATAATCGGCGCGGACGGAGCGCGCTCTGCCGTGGCCAAGCAATGCTTGCCCGGTGCCGAGCGGGTCCCCTGCGTCTTCGCCTATCACGAGATTATCAAATCGCCCGACAACGACGCACCCAATTTCAACAAGGACGCCTTCGATCCCGACCGTTGCGACGTGTTCTATCAAGGGCGTCTGTCGCCCGATTTCTACGCTTGGGTCTTCCCCCATGGCGAAACCGCCAGCATCGGGGTGGGCAGCGCGAACAAGGGCTTCTCCCTGCGCGGCGCGGTTAGCGAAATGCGCGACGATCTTGATCTGGCACGCTGCGAAACGGTCCGCCGCGAAGGCGCGCCGATCCCGCTCAAGCCTCTGAAACGCTGGGACAATGGCGCGGATGTGATCGTCGCAGGCGACGCCGCCGGGATCGTCGCTCCGGCTTCGGGAGAGGGCATCTATTACGCCATGACCGGCGGGCGCTATGTCGCAGAGGCCGCCAGCCAGTTCCTCGTCACCGGAGAGGCCAAGGCGCTCAAGACCGCCCGCAAACGCTTTATGAAAGAGCACGGCAAGGTCTTCTGGGTCCTCGGCGTGATGCAATATTTCTGGTATTCGAGCGACAAACGGCGCGAGCGGTTTGTGACGATGTGCGATGACAAGGATGTCCAGCACCTCACCTGGCAGGCTTACATGAACAAGAAGCTGGTCCGCGCAAAACCCATGGCGCATGTGAAGATCTTCCTGAAAGACACCGCGCACTTGCTTGGCCTTAGAGCGGCGACGAGGTGATCATGGCTACTCTCCCAATGCGCAAAACCTGGGCGCTTCCGGCGATCATGGCGGCCTTTGCGGCGCTGGCGGTTGCCTTTATGGGCGCGTTCATCACCGACCTTGGCCCGTGGTATCAGGCGCTCCAAAAGCCAAGCTGGAACCCGCCGGATGCGCTGTTCCCGATTGGCTGGACGCTGATATTCGCGCTCAACACCTATGCGATTGTCGCCGCATGGCGCGCTGCTCCCAACAGCCGCGTCTCGGACAAGATCATCGGCCTGTTCGCGCTCAACGCCTTCCTCAACATCACCTGGAGCATGCTGTTCTTCCGGCTTCAGCGGCCTGACTTTGCCTTTATCGAGGTGATGCTGCTGTGGCTCTCGATTGCGGCGCTGGTCTGGTATTGCGGCCGCTATTCAAAGACGGCGGCACTGGCATTTACGCCCTATCTGCTGTGGGTGACCTTTGCGGGCGCGCTCAATTGGGCGGTGGTCGATCTGAACGGCCCGTTTGGTTGAGCAAGAGTGAAGTGGGTGTCTGATGGACCCGCTGGAGAACCTCGCCACGCAATATCTCGCGCCGTTCTTCGCGAGCGGCCACGCGGCTGATCTGGTGCTGGCAGTGCTGGCTCTGGAGGCGGTGTGGTTGACGCTCGCGAAAGGCTGGCGCTGGGTGAGCATCGCGGGATTGATCGGCCCGGCGGTGTTTATCGTGCTAGCCCTGCGCGCGGCGCTGGTCGGCGCAGGCTGGGAATGGGTTGCGCTGCTGCTCGCGCTATCGCTGCCGCTGCACCTGATGGATTTGCGCGGGCGGTTGAGAGTGCAGGGCAAATAGGTCGGGTGTGTTGCGGACAGTTAGGCATTTTTACCTAACTTCTTTTCACATCATATAGTTTGCGAAGTGCAATATGGTCTGATGTCCAAGATCGCATCACACCTTCCGCGCTGGCAGATTGCCTCGCGGTTTGCCAGCATGTGGCGCGCCAGCGGTCATGCCGATCTTGACGATCAGGAGTTGAAAAGCCGCGCGGCCCATTTGGCGGCACGCTTGCCGATGCTCTATCTTATTTTTGCTTTGACCGCGCTTCTGGTCGTTTACGCGTTCTACGGATCGGCTTCGATGATCCAGACGGTGGTCGCGCCATCCATCTACATATCGATCTGCCTGATGCGGGCGCGATATTGGAGCAACTCGGCGGTCCTTGCGCGTGATGAAGCCGTTCTGCGTAAGGATATAAGCCGCCTGCAATATGTCGGTCCCGGCGTGATTGTGTTCGCGATCACATGGATTGTCTCGCTTTATCCGGGGGCAAGCGTCTTTCAGCAGGGCGTGGTTCACTACGTCGTTGGCGTGATGATCACCTCGGGTATGCTCACCTTGATCGACACGCCGCGCACGGCCCTGTTGGGAGGGCTGGCGGCGGCGACACCGTTTTGCGCGGTTTTGCTGATCTTCGGCGACCTCGATCACGCCATGATCGCCCTTTGTCAGGTGGCGGTGACTGCGTTGCTCTCCTTCATCGCGGTGCGGTATTATGAGGATTTGGGCCAGATGCTGAAATCCTCGCGAAAACTGCGCGAACGCCAGATCAGGATCGAGGAAAACGCCGCCGATCTCAAAGTGCTTTCCACCACCGATCCGCTCACAGGCATCCTCAACCGAAGGGCCATTCTGGCGCTCGCCGAGGAGAACATTGCTGATCAAGCCAATGCAGAGCCATGGCTTGCCTTGCTCGATCTGGACGGGTTCAAGCAGATCAACGACACTTACGGGCATCCGGTGGGGGACGAGGTTCTGCAATTGGTGGCCAATCGCATCCGAACGGCCCAAGGCATTGATCATTGCGGCAGGATCGGCGGCGATGAATTCGCCTTCCTTATCTCCGGCGAGAAAACGCAAGCGCAGACCGTGGCGATCGCCGAACGGTTGGCGGATTCGATCGCTGCCCCCGTTGAAATCAACGGCATATGCATCACCCCTCGCGCCTCCATCGGGCTTCGCAAGACCGAGCGCATGTCCTTGGGGGAGTGTCTGGAGCGGGCCGATTTTGCCCTGTTCAAGGCCAAGGTGAGCGATGTTGCGGTGGCCTTGTTTGATAAGGCGCAAGAACAGGAGTTGCTGTTCAAAACCCGCGTGGCAAGCGACTTCAAAGACGCCGATCTTGAGGAGGAACTGGATATCGAATTCCAGCCTATCATCGATTTCGACACGAGACAGATTCTCAGCCTCGAAGCGCTGGCACGCTGGAAGCGCAAAGATTCCAGCGTCGTCATGCCGGGCATCTTTATCGATCTCGCCGAGACCACGGGCCGGATTTGCGAGATTACCGATTGCATGATCAGCAAAGCCATCGCTTTCGCGAGCGAATGGCCGAACCCCGTTGGAGTGCACATCAACCTATCCCCGCATGATCTGATGCGGGAAGAGCTGGCGAGCTTTATCTCCTCGACACTCGACGCCACGGCCTTTCCCGCGAGCCGCGTGACGTTCGAAGTGACCGAGACAACGCTGATCACGAAACCGGAGGAAGCGCTCAGTGCAATCACCTCCATCCGGGCGCTGGGATGCAGGGTCGCGCTCGATGATTTCGGCACGGGTTTCTCAAGCCTTGCCTATCTGGATCGCTTCCCATTTGATCAGGTCAAGCTCGACCGCGAATTTGCGCGCAAATTCGGGGTAGGGACAACCTCGGCAGCGATTGCTTCGACGGTGTTCGAACTGTGTCAGAAATTGCGGATGGACTGCACTGTGGAGGGGATTGAGTGTTTTGAGCAGGCTGTTCTGGCAAGGAATATGGGCATGCGCCGGATGCAGGGATATTACTTCGCTAAGCCGCTTAAACACGATGCTGTTTGCGCGATGCTGGCTAACGGCGAGTGGCACGAAGACTTTCCGGAAGAGGCTGCTAAGCGTTCGGCTGGTTAGCGGCTCTCGCGTTCTCGCAATCCTTATCAGCCACCAGGCGCCAACGCGCCGCTCCCACACTCCGCATCATCGCCCAAGCAAAGTCAAAGGCACAAACAAAAAGCCCGGCCGCGCTGCTCGCGTGGCCGGGCTCTTGGTTTGACCTTGCTTCGGGACCTGGGATTAGAGTCCCGAGCCGGTCAAACTGGGATCATTTGGGAGCGATGTAGTGCTCTTGCGCCCAGACATACCAGTTATCGACCACCGTACCCGAAAGCAGGATGCCGATACCACCGGTCAATGTCGTGAGCACCGCGAACCACCACGCCCAACGGTGGATTGATTCCATCGTCGCGTTGAAGCCCATGGTCCAGCGCCAGAACAGGCCAGCCCGCTCCGATGCCGTTCCGCGATCGGTGATCTGCTCAATCTCGCGTTCACCGCCATAGCGGCCCACTGCAAGGATCGTCGCACCGTGCATGGCGAACAGGATTGCCGAGCCATACAGGAACACGATCGAAAGCGCGTGGAACGGATTGTAGAACAGATTGCCGTGGATCAACGAGAAGTTGTTGGTCCAGTCGAGGTGCGAGAAGATCCCGTAGGGAACCGCCTCGGCCCAGCTGCCAAGAAGCATCGGACGGATGAAGCCGAGCACAAGGAACAGCCAGATCGCCGAAGCGAAGGCCCACGGGATGTGATATCCCATGCCCAGTGCGCGTGCACGCATATATGTCCGCGTCCACCAGCACAGCACCGAAATCGTCAGGAATGCCCCTGTCAGGATAAACCAGCCGCCTTTGGCCAATGGCACAAAGAAGCTGAAGCCGTATTCCGGTCCGGGAGGATCAAGCGAAAGCCAGAACAGCTCGCGCATGAACACCTGCGGGCTCCATCCGGCTTGCGCCCAGAAGTTGAACCCGATGATCAGGAACGCAGCCAGGCCGAAAGCCAGGCTGATCGAACCGAGCCAGCCGAGATAGACCGGACCCAGCTGGGCCTGACCAATCTTGCCGAGCCAGTAATTGTACCCAGTGGCGTTGATCCGGCCCTCGCTGCCGTCGAGATGGGGGACGCCCATCTCTGGCGGAGCTTTGACCTGCACCTGTGTGAAGATGTTTTGATAGGTTTTCATATCACGAAACTCCTGCCGACCAGATCGGGATCTGGCGCCAGAACTCCCAGAAGTCCGGCCAGCTGCCGACATAAAGGGTGCCTGAGATCACGATGCAGATAGCGCTCCAGAAACCGGCGCTAAGCGCCAGGAACATACCCACACGGTGAATGCCGAGAGTGCCGACCGAATAACCGATGAAGTCACGGAAATAGGTGTCTTCATATTCGGGCGTCTTCACATCCGTGTCGTTTGACGGGTTCACCGCAGACAGCACCAGGCCGCCGTGCAGCGCAAGCGCCAGACAGTTTGTGAAGAAGAACGCAATCGCGAGCATGTGAACCGGATTGTAGTGGAAATTCACATACATATATCCGGTGTTCGATACCCAGTCCAAGTGGGTCCAGATGCCATACGGGAACGCATGCCCCCAGGCACCCATCCAAATGGGACGGATCACGTTCAAGGTGATATAAGCGAAAACTGCGACGCTGAATGCGAAGGGAATATGATAACTCATTCCCAGCTTGCGCGAGATTTCCGCTTGTCGAAACACCCATGAACTAAAAGCGATGACTGCGCAGAGCGTTATGATCTGCCAGTACCCGCCCTGAGCCAGGGGCATTAATGCTAACCCGGCATCGATCGGCGGCGGTTGAATGTCGATCTGCCAGGGATTGAGTGTCGGACCCGTCAAGGCAGCCGCGAAGATCAGCATCGTGCCAAGGGCCGCGCTGATCGCCACTAATACCCCGAAGAATCCGACATAAAACGGCCCGACCCAAAAGTCGAAAAGGTCGCCGCCGATCAATGTGCCACCGCGCACGCGGTATTTCCGCTCGAAACTAAGGAGCGCCATAGGTCCATCCTTCCCACCTGAACGGTGGGTCTTATTCGTGTTCGATCAGGTCTGTGGAGGCAGGCAGGCGAAATGCCTGCCCCCTCAGATTTTTACAACTTAGGTTGCGGCAGCGATGCCACCGAGCCAGTTGTACTTCTCCGTGCTGAGCAGGATGAAGTGGATCGTGAAGGCCAGAACGGCCAGTCCGACGTGAAGTGCGACGAGAGTCCGGCGCACGTCAAAGTGGTGCCAAATCTTATACATAATTTATTCCTTCGGATTGTGTGAGATCAGTCGATCGACGCGGCGCGCCGATCAGCCCGAAATCACTGGCCGAAACCACCGGTGAACCATGGCTTCCATGCGTACATGAAGGCATGAGCGATGAGAGCAATCATGACGTAAAGGGCGAAAGTGCCCATGAAGGCGCCGTGGATTTCCTTGGCTTCTTCATCAGTCAGATACGTTCCCACGCTTGGGCGATCAGGATCGTTCATTACAAGTCTCCGTATTACTTAGTTGGAGTGGGGGCGAAGCCCCCGACGACATCCCCGCGTGATCCCCCACGTGGATTGGATGTGCCCGATCCCTAGGCAAACTGAATACTGTGTGCGCCATTGCTGGCGATTGGCTTGGTGAGTGCTGCTGCATCATGCGCGCTCTCCTTCAAGCAGTGCATCGGCGAGGCAATCCTCGGTAACGATGGTCTCTCCGCGGTCGCGAGCGGTCCGCTCGGCGGTGTCGCGCAGGCGTTTGGCAGCGGAAATGCGGATAAGAACGGGCTGCGCTTCGACCAGCGCATCGAGCTTCGCTTTGGCGTCTTCGTCCCATGTCAGCTCGGTCTCGTTGCCGACCTCTGTCTTCGTTGGCGTGGCTTCAACTTTGTCCATATCGGTGCCCAGCGGCAGGATATGGAACAGCGCATCGAACAGCGCATTGCAGACCTCTTGCACGAGATATGTCGCGCCCGAATAGCCCATAAAGGGCGTGCCGGTGTGGCGGCGGATGGCGGCACCGGGGAAGCTGGCCGGGATAAACATCCCTCTTGCCCCGCACTCGGCCATATACATCCGCTCGTTATAGCTGCCGAACATCACCAGAGGCGGGTTGGCATAGATCGCGGCGCGCACCTCTTCGTTGACAGGTTTGACGCCGGCGCAGCGCGAGAAACTCATCGTGCAGGGCAGGCCCATATCCTCTTCGAGGAAGTGCCGGATGCCGCGCGCATAGGTGTCATTCGCAACGATGCCGAAGCTGGCTGTGCCGAAGAAATCCTGTGTGACCGAGCGCCACAGATCCCACAACGGCTTGATCGTGGTGTGCTTCTCGCGCTCGATAAACGGTTCAGGGTCCAGCCCCAGCTCTTCACCCAGCGCACGCAGGAATTTGGTCGTCGAGGTGAGGCCAACTGGCGCCTGAAAATAGGGGCGCTCCAGCGTCTCGCACAAATTGCGACCGAATTCGCGGTACATGCAGACATTCGCATCCGCCGTGCCCAGCTGGCGGATATCAGCGAGGTGGCAGCCCAGCGGGAAGACCACGCCGATCTCCGCGCCGATCCCTTCGACCAATCGGCGGATTTCAGCCAGATCGCTGGGCATGTTGAACATGCCATAGCTCGGGCCGATAATATTGACCTTTGGCTTGACGCCTTCCTTGCGCTCTTTGGGCTTGGGCGCTTTTTTGGGGCCGAATTCGGTCCACAGCCATGTCAGCGCTCGGTCGGCGCTTTCCCACTGATCTTCGTCAATGGTGCGCGGCAGGAAGCGCTTGATATTGGTGCCTTCTGGGGTAACCCCGCCGCCGATCATTTCGGAGATTGATCCGGTCACCACCACGGCGGGCAGTTCGGGGTCGAGCGTTTGCCAGGCGCGCTTCATCGCGGCTTCGGTGCCGGTCTTGCCCAGTTCTTCTTCGCCCAAGCCGGTCACCACAATCGGCAATTCATGCGGGGGAAGGGCGTCGGTGTAGTGCAGCACGCTGGTCACCGGCAGGTTTTCGCAACCCACAGGGCCGTCAATGATGACTTGCAGGCCTTTGACCGCGGTGAAGACGTAAGTCGCACCCCAGTATCCGCCCGCGCGATCGTGATCGAGGACAAGGGTCATGTGCCCACAGCCTCGGACGCCTTGCGCGCCGCTTCATTGAGAGCTGCATACTTCTTGCGGAATTTCGGCCGGTCGACCGGCGTGTCTTCCCACACACCTGCGGCGTGCTCGGTGCCGACGCCTTCGAAGAAATCGCGCATTTTGTCGAAGCGCTCTTTGTTGCCCATCGCGGCGTTGATCACAGTGGCGAGGC